>DAOVRB010000317.1 GCA_030628325.1 Methanomicrobiaceae archaeon
CGGACCCTCCGGGTGCGGAAAAACCACCCTCCTCCGCATCATTGCAGGTCTTGAACAGGTATCATCCGGAGCTGTCAGACTCAATAATGATGTAATTACCGCTCCCAATCCAAAACTCGGCATGGTCTTTCAGGAGTATTCGCTCTTCCCCTGGAGAACTGTATCAGAGAACATAACATTCGGCCCTGAAATGCAGGACATTCCAAAAGATGAGCAAAAAAAAGTGGCTGATTATTACCTTAAAATGGTTGGTCTCGAACAGTTCAGGGACGCATACCCGCATGAACTCTCAGGAGGTATGCGACAGCGCGTGGCAATTGCAAGGGCTCTTGCAAATGATCCAAAAGTCCTCCTGATGGATGAGCCGTTTGGAGCCCTTGATGCACAGACCAGAAATGTCATGCAGAAAGAACTGCTTGAGGTATGGAAAAAAACACAGAAAACAATCATCTTTGTCACACACAGTGTGGATGAAGCAGTATACCTCGCAGACAGGATAATTGTAATGAGTCCCAGCCCCGGGAGGATTATAGAGGACATCAGAGTTGAAATGAAACGCCCGAGAGACAGAACAAACACAGAATTTGCAGAGTTGAGACGCCACGTCCTCAGACTCATGCAATAATCCATATAACCACAACCGACGATATAACAGTTGTATTGTTGAGACGCCACATTATCAGTCTCATGCAATAATACAGCATTCACCAGTAAGCTTTATCAGGATACAAACCCTCTTTTTAAAGCACGCTTAGCTAAAATAGGAGTTCACATTATGGTTCGAAAACCCGCAAAAATGTACAGAGCAATCTCTAAGAAAGCATATACAAGACGTAAATACATGGGGGGTGTGCCCGGCAGCAAGATTGTCCAGTTCGACATGGGTAACCTGAAGCAGGATTTCCCCATTGAGATCTCACTCACTGTCAATGAAGCCTGTCAGATTCAGAATAAAGCACTGGAAGCAGCACGTGTTAACATCAACAGGAAACTCTTAAAAGAGATAGGGAGGATGAATTATCACCTTAAACTGCGCACATATCCACACCAGGTGCTCAGAGAGAACAAACAGGCAACCGGCGCAGGTGCAGACCGTGTATCTGAAGGTATGCGTTCTGCATTCGGAAAGGCTGTAGGTACAGCAGCACGTGTCTCGGAAAACCAGAAGATTTTCACAGTATATACAACCGAGAACTATGTGGAAAAGGCAAAAAACGCAGTATCTCACGGTGGTTACAAACTTCCTTCACCGACACGTGTCATCATTGAGAAGAAAATAACCCACACCTGATACTTTTTTATTTTTCATCCGGATTTTACGGGTGGCATACAACCACATACTACAGATCTTATTCAGTCACAAATCAATACAAAAAACAGTGCAAGAGTCCTGACCCTCACATTCCTATACCACAGATCTTATTCAGTCACAAATCAATACTTATAGTCTGATGGCAGACCCCTCAGAGATCAGACTTAAATCAGCACTGGCAGACGCCACTGCATCAGCATTACGCGATGCGGAAATATATCTCCCGAAAGATATCATTTCTGCCCTGAAAAAGGCCCGTAATTCTGAAACAAACAGTGTTGCAATCTCAGAACTGGACAATATTCTTACAAATATTACAATAGCAGAGGAACTGGAGGTGCCGGTGTGTCAGGATACAGGTGTACCTGTAATCTACGTAACACTTCCACCAGAGATCCCCTTCACACAGGCAATATATGATGGCATCACTGACGGCGTCATACGTGCCACGCCGGAAATTCCGCTCAGGCCAAATGTGGTAGACCCTCTGCTCCGCACAAATACAGGGACAAACACAGGCCTGGGGATGCCTGCGATCCATATCACACCGGGAGACAAGTTCACAATCACAGTACTTCCAAAAGGAGCCGGTTCTGAGAATGTCTCACGAATTGCTATGCTGCTTCCTTCAGAGACAGATAAAATAAAAGAATTCGTTCTTGAAACCATGCTGATTGCAGGCGGAAAGCCATGCCCGCCGGTTATTCTGGGTGTGGGAATAGGCAGCACGTTTGACGGTGTCTGCGCCCTTGCAAAAGAAGCCCTCTTATCCCCCATAGATAATATGACAGAATACGAGCAGGAGATCTGCGATGCAGTCAACGAACTGGGCATAGGGCCGATGGGACTTGGCGGGAAGACAACAGCACTTGCCGTAAAAGTAAAACAGGCAGGTTGCCACACCGCATCACTGCCGGTTGCAGTAAACGTACAGTGCTGGGTCTGCAGGAGAAAAACAGTGGAGGTGAATTATCCATGAAACACATCTCAACCCCGCTTGGAGATGAGGTGCTGGACCTGAAAGCAGGGGATCAGATCACACTCTCAGGCATAATATATACTGCAAGGGACGAGGCACACCTGCATATGCAGACAGAAGGCATACCCTTTGACCCGAAAGGGGCGGCAATATACCACTGCGGTCCTGTCATTCAGGACGACCGGATTGTTGCAGCAGGACCCACCACTTCAGCCAGGATGAACAATATTTCAGGATTCCTCATTGAGAGCGGA
>DAOVRB010000025.1 GCA_030628325.1 Methanomicrobiaceae archaeon
ATGAAGACCGTACATGTGAACTTGAGAAATGTCACCCGGCAGGAGTACTGATCCCGGCATTTGAAGCACTAAAAGAACGCATCGAACAGTTATTCGGAGAGACCGTTGACATTAAGCTGACGCTTTTAGACAACGGCATTCCGGACTATATCGAAGAACTGATTGAAGAAAGACAACCCCCACTGCCAATAATTCTTGTCAATGGAAACTTAACACCAATCGGAAGAATCTCCCTTCCCATGATAAAAGAAGAAATTGAGAAATATCTGTAGTCGAAAACCAAACTTCCAGGAATGTTTGGTTTTCTTCTTATAGTGCCACTATAAATTAAAATACTTTTGTCAGTTCACCGGTGTCTAAGTCATAATACAGGCCGTGGATGGTGACCTTTCCTTTTTCTTCCGCTTCTTTTACAACATTGTAGGTACGCAGGTTTTCAGCCTGAATGCGCATATTTTCTGTTTCGATAACACGAAGTCTCTTTTTGAATTCTTCTTTTGTGGAAGCAGGGAGGTTTTTTGAATCTGCAATATCTTTTGCGCCCCGGGCAGTTTCCAGCCATCCGCCTATGAATTCTCCACCCTCTCCTGCATCCAGTGCCTTCATGGCACCACAGTCTGAGTGGCCATAAATGACAATGTCATCCACTTTCAGGTGGTGTACTGCATACTCCAGAACAGTGCCAAGATTCGCGTCATCTTTTGCAACAATATTTCCAATATTACGGTGGACAAAGATCTCACCCATCTTTACTCCTGCAACACGTTCCGGGTTCACTCTTGAATCGGAGCAGCCGATAAATAATGCTGTAGGACTCTGCCCGCCTGCAAGTTCCTTGTAATAATCAGCATCTTTTTTAAAATCATCTTCAATAAAGCGTTTGTTTCCCTCAAGGAATTTATCAATCATATATTTTCACCTCTCAATGTCAGGTCTCAGCCATTGCACTGGTCGACAAACCTGTATATAATACCTTCAGAAGAGGCAATTAATAGATTTTCATTTTAAAAGACTGATTATCCTGCCTGGTTTTCGGACAAATATGGTAAAAAGGGTTATTTCAGGATTGCACCACGGTTGGCCTGCTCAACAATACGGGCATAGCGTGAGAGAACTCCGGTTAATGTGCGCTCCCGTGGTTTCCAGTTGGCTTTCCTCTTTTCAAGAACTGATATATCTACATTGAGACTGAGCTTCTTTTCATACAGGTCGATCTCAATTTCATCGCCCTCTTCCACAAGTGCAATAGGTCCTCCTATTTCAGCTTCGGGAGCTACATGACCGATACACGGTCCACGGGTACCTCCTGAAAACCGCCCGTCTGTGATCAGTGCGACTCTGGTGTATCCCTGTCCCATCAGGGCAGATGTGGGTGAAAGCATCTCTGGCATTCCGGGTGCACCGGCAGGGCCTTCATACCTGATGACAATCACCTCACCTTCATTGATCTGGTTTCCAAGAATTGCATCCATCGCCTGTTTCTCACTGTTAAATACCCTTGCAGGTCCTTTGTGCTGCCACATTGCCTTATCTACTGCAGCAGACTTTATTACCGACCCGTCTGGTGCCAGTGAACCATTTAAGATTTTCAGACCGCCTGCAGAATGAATGGGGTTATGAATGCCTTTAATTATTTCTTCATTCAGGACAGTAACATCTCCGGCAATGTCATAGACAGTTTTTCCCGATACTGTCATACAATCCTCCATCAGAGAACTCAGTTGTTTAAAGACAGCAGGGATGCCCCCCGCATGGTACAGGGTCTGCATGGGATGGGGGCCACCTGGCTGCATGTGACAGATATGTGGCACCACATCTCCAATTTCATTAAAGTCATCAAGAGTAAGCGGTACACCTGCTTCTTCGGCAATAGCCATCAGGTGCAGTACTGTGTTCGTCGAACCCCCTAGTGCCATATCAATACGGACAGCGTTTTTCAACGCAGAATAGGTGATTATATCTCGCGCTCGTACATTGTCCATGACAAGACGTACTATCCGCTCACCACTTTCGTATGCAATGGACATCTTAGCCGCGTTTACAGCAGGTATAGCTGCACAACCCGGCATTGACATACCCATCGCTTCAGTCATGCATGCCATTGTATTTGCCGTATAAAGGCCCTGACAACTCCCGCAACCCGGCATTGCAGCCTTTTCAAGAGTCACAAGTTCCTCCTCAGTCATTACACCGGCGGCGACTTTGCCAACTCCCTCAAAAACATCGGTTAATGAAAGGTCACATCCCCCCGCATGTCCGGTCAGCATCGGGCCTCCGGTTACAACGATTGCCGGAATATTACACCTTGCAGCGGCCATCAGCATTCCCGGTACAATCTTGTCACAGGTGCAGAGGCAGACAATTCCGTCAAACCGGTGCGCCTGCACCACAAGTTCAACTGAGTCTGCAATATTCTCCCGTGAAGGCAGGGAATAACGCATACCTTCATGCCCCATTGCAATACCGTCACAGATGCCAATTGTGTTGAACTCAAACGGCACACCGCCGCCTGCAGCAATACCCTCCCTGACGCGTTCAGCAAGCTGACGAAGATGCTGGTGCCCGGGGACAATTGTATTCCATGAATTTGCCAGCCCAATGAAGGGTTTCTTCATTTCACTGTCAGTTACCCCAAGCGCCCTTAATAAAGAGCGATTTGGAGCCCTCACATATCCTTTTTTGACTTCATCGCTCCGCATAATTATCAATGACAGATTAACTGTAAATAATATATAGGAATAGGATAAGGTTTGGAATGGTATGAACACAGAGAGAATAACAGATAAAAATATCATCGCTGTTGACCTTGGTGGCACCCATACCCGGATTGCACTGATATCAGACGATGGAGTTATTATCAGAAAAAAAACCACACTGACACCAGTTAAAGGCGATTCAGGTTTAGAAGTAACCAAACACATAATCTATAATATTTCAGATCTCCTGTCATCTGGAGAAGTGGACAGTATCGGATGTATTGGGATCTGTTCAGCCGGTCCGGTTGACCTGAAATCCGGGAAGGTCGTTAATTCACCAAACATGGCATTCCCTGAAATTGATCTGACAGGACCCGTACGTGAAAAATTTTGTGTCCCTGTTGCACTTATCAATGACTGTCGTGCGGGTGTATTAGGTGAACAGAAATATGGCACAGGAGCAGATTCTGATAATATCACATATATAACCATCTCAACCGGCATAGGTGGAGGAGCAATCGTTAACGGAACCCTGATTTTAGGCAGAGACGGAAATGCAGGTGAAATAGGACATATGATTGTTGACGGGAAATATAGTATGCCGTGTCACTGCGGAGGATATGGACACTGGGAAGCATATGCATCAGGCAGGAATATCCCGGATTTCTTCAGAAAATGGGCTAAATGTAATAAAATTGCATATGATGAAAAATGCATAAACACCTCTGAAAAAATATTTGAACTATATTATAATGGAGATCAATCTGCACAGGAATTCATGGATGAACTGGGGAAGATAAATGCTGCGGGAATATCAAACGTGATAATTGCCTATTCACCTGAAATAATAGTTCTTGACGGTCCTGTTGCCCGGAATCATGAAGATATCATAATCGCTTCAATACGAAAATATCTCGACAGATATTTAAAAACACCTGATATCGTAGTCAGTTCGTTAAAAGGCGATGCTCCCCTTCTTGGTACATCACTATATGCAAAAAACCAGATCTGTAACATTAAATAAAGTATTAAATATTATAGATCTGGTTTTTACAGAGTAATAATATAATACATAATCCAGACATAATAGTATATGAAACATGCCTGAGACTATTTATTTTAAATTAGATGATAACAAATTCGGAGTGGCTATATGGCGTTAAATCTCCTTTACGTTGATGATGGACCTTTATTACTGGATCTGACAAAAACGTTTCTTGAAAGAGAGGGAGATTTTTTTGTAGATACAGTTGTCTCAGCAGAGGAAGCCCTGGATAAAATTACCACCGGATCATATGATGCAATTATCTCTGATTATGAGATGCCCGGCATGAACGGTATTGACTTACTGAAAAATGTACGCAAGCAGGGAATTGAGATTCCTTTTCTGATTTTTACAGGAAAAGGTCGTGAAGATGTAGTTATTGATGCCATAAATAATGGGGCGGATTTCTATATCCAGAAAGGGGGGAAACCAAAGGCGCAGTTTGCTGAACTATCTCATAAAATCAGGCAGGCATATGCACACAAACATGCAAAATCTGCATTAAGGCACAGGGAACTGGCCCTCTCACTTGCCACTGCTTCAACACTAAAAGAAGCAGTTAATCTCTGTCTAAATCAGGCAACAGAAATCCCCGGAATCGATAACTGTTCATTATTTCTCATAGACAGAAATTCAGAGAAATTAAGATATGTCCAGTCCAGAGGCATGCAGGACCAGTCCATTGAAATTTTATCAAAAATTGAAATCAGGCCGGATGAATCAGATTTATCAGAAAAAAGCAGTAATCTGTTTATTGAAGACCACGATTTTGACAAAATCCCGGAATATAAAAAAATATGTGAAAACGAAGGGGTGGTCTCTTTTGTAATATTATCCTTCTCCCATATGGGCCGGATTATTGGTACCTTACTTGTCGCTTCACATACAAACAGTAAAATCCCTGCTTCCAGCAGGAATGAACTGGAGACAATTGCAGCTCAGGGCGGGAATGCGATTGCACGACTCCAGGCTGAAGAGGCTTTGCGTGCATCAGAAATGCTGTACCGCTCTACAATCGACACGATGGATGCCAATATTAATGTTATATCACCCGATTTAAAGATTCAACTCCTCAACTATTCTTTTCAAAAATGGGGGAGTGCACATGGAATTGATATGGATAACAGTATTGGCAAATATTTGTTTGATTTATTTCCTTTTCTGCCGGAAAATGTCTCAGATGAGTATAATCATGTGATTTCAACACAAAAACCGCTTGTCACTGAAGAAATATCCAATATCAGTGGTACTGAAATAATTACAGAAACAAAAAAGATTCCAATTATAGAAGATGGAACAGTTACGAGAATAATTACTGTTATCCAGGATATTACCGGGCATAAAAGGGAGGAAGAAAGATTGCTTGTCACGCAGTTTTCAGTGGATCACTCAAAGGATTCCGTATTCTGGACACTACCCGATGGAAAATTCCTTTATGTAAATGATGCAGCCTGCACAGAACTGGGTTATTCACGTAAAGATTTGCTCAGTATGAATTTCACAGATATTGACCCGGATTACCTGCCTGAAAAAAGAGATGATTACTGGGAGCATCTAAAAAAAGTAAACTCTTTCACATTTGAATCTGTCCACCGCAAAAAGGACGGCACTGAAATTCCTGTTGAGGTGTCAGCAAATTATCTGAATTATAAAGGAAGTGAATACGAAATTACTTCCACCAGAAATATAACCGAACGAAAAAATGCTGAAAAAGAACTTAAAGAAAGCGAACTCTACCAGAAGACGATTCTGGAAGCCATTCAGACAGGTGTCATAATAATTTCTGCAGACACACGCACTATTGTGGATATCAACGATGTGGCCTTAGGGATGCTTAAAGCACCACGTGATGATGTTATTGGAGATGTCTGTCATAGATGGATATGTCCTGCTGAGATTGGCAGTTGTCCGGTAACTGACCCCGGAGAAGAGATGGACAACTCCGAAAGAGTGCTGATTAATTCAAAAGGCAAAGAGATCCCTGTAATTAAGACTGTCACACCAGTCACCCTGCACGGCAAAATGCACTTATTAGAGACATTCGTTGACATTTCTGAACGAAAACGTGCTGAAGCGGCGTTAAAAGAAGCTAATACTAAATTAAACCTTCTTTCAAGTGTAACACGCCATGATATCATCAACCAGGTGACAGGCGCATCCGGAGTGCTTCAGTTAATTGAAAAAAACACGCAGGATAATGAAAAAATTCAGAAGTATATCCTTATGGGGAGGGATATACTGAAGAATATTGAAGAACAGATTACTTTCACACGTGATTACCAGAATATGGGTGTAAAGAAACCTGAGTGGCAAAGGGTGGACCTGTTAGTTTCAAAATTATTAATTGAGTCACATTACTCAGGAATTGAATTTCAGGTTAATACCGATAATGTTGAGTTATTTGCCGATCCCCTTCTGAAAAAAGTATTTACAAACCTCTTTGATAATACAGTAAGACACGGGAAGTCCGCAGGTAAAATTACGATATCATTTCACGAGGACGATGAAACAGGCATCCTGATTGTCGAAGATAATGGTGCCGGCATCCCGGATAACATGAAAAATGCAATTTTTGATAGTGGTATTGGAGATAACACAGGATATGGTCTTTTCCTGGCAAAGGAGATCCTGGGAATTACCGGAATTTTAATCAGGGAAACCGGTGTGGAAGGAGAAGGAGCCAGATTTGAAATAACCATCCCATCTGTGGGTTACCGTATGGGTAATAGTTCCTGATCCTGGAGATCCGGAGTTAAAACTTTTTTAAAGGTGCGTGACGCCTCAGCGTCAGGCACGTTTTCATGCCAAACCCATATGAGGCCCGATTCCCTCGCACAAAAAATGATAAAAATTAATCTTAAATTTTGATTTTTATAACAAATGCAATTTATATATTTATGCCAATAAACGTTCACCACTAATTTTAAGACTGGTTTACATACAATCGCACAACGTCACCAATAACAATAACTGCAGGTGGTTTAACTCCCGCATCTTTTGCCTTTATGGCAATGTCAGAGAGCGTGCCAACGGTCACCCTCTGGTCGGGTCGAAGACCCCTCTCAATAATTGCAACGGGTTTGTTCTCATCCATCCCGTTCTCAGTTAAGGATACGGTAATATTCGGCAGATTTTTAACACCCATGAGAATGACAAGAGTGCCCGGGGATCTGGCAAGCCATTCCCAGTCGATAGCTGATTCAGGTTTGTCAGGATCTTCATGACCGGTAAGCATTGTAACCTGTGATGCATAACTCCGGTGCGTCACCGGAATTCCGACACACTCAGGAACAGCAATTGCACTTGTTATTCCGGGAATAACTTCCACAGATATACCGGACTCCCTCAGGGTTTCCATCTCCTCGCCACCCCGTCCAAACAGAAACGGATCACCGCCTTTCAGCCGGACAACAACCCTGCCTGCTCTGGCATACTCAACCATCAGTTTCTCAATTTCACCCTGTTTCCTGATATGGTGGCCACCGAATTTTCCTACATCAACAAGTTCTGCACTCTCAGGCAGGGAGTTTATTATGTCCCTGCCGGGCAATTGATCATACAGTATCACATCAGCACCGTCAATTACCTCACGTGCCCGAAATGTCATAAGTCCAAGGCCGCCGGGCCCCGAACCAACAAGATATACTATTCCGTTCATTTCTCAAAGCCTCAGTTCTGCCTTTGCTTCTTCGATGATACTATACCCCATTCCCCTGAGTTTCTGCCCAATAAAACGGGCATCATCAATATCTTCACCATTATCCTCAATCCTCTCCCAACGGGTACCGTCAAGTGAGACAACCTCGGCAATCAAAAAACCATTCTCACAGAATACTCCCTGAGGGGTAAAGCATCCCCCGCCAATCTCCTCCATTACTGCACGTTCAATCTCCACATCTTTTCTTGTCTGTTCATGGTTGAGCAGACCAAGAGTTTCTGCCAGTTTCAGGTCGTCTCTGCATGTAACGGCAATCGCACCCTGGTTTGGAGACGGAACGTACCACTGTGGTAGAAGACGTGTACCGGGCAGATCCAGTCCCAGGCGTTCAATCCCCGCCTCAGCAAGGACTATCGCATCATATTCTCCGTCCTTTAGTTTTCTCAGGCGGGTATCCACATTTCCGCGGAGTTCCTTTATCTCCACATCCATTTTACTCCTGAGTAACTGAGCACGCCGTCTGGTGCTGGATGTCCCGATGACTTTCACATCTTTGAGATCACAGTAGTGAACAAGGAAGTCCGCAGGCGAATCCCGCTTAAGAACCGCACATGTTACAACCCCTTCCGGACGAAAGGCAGGGATGTCCTTCATGCTGTGAACTGCGGCATCTATTTCACCATTTTGGATTGCATCATCAAGGGCTCTAACAAAAATCCCCTCTCCACCAACAGCATGCATGGGAACTGTAGTCTTTGCATCACCAATGGTTTTTATTTCAATAATTTCTGTTTCAATACCTGCATCGTTTAACAGACTGCAGACACGGTTTGTCTGGACCATTGCAAGCCTTGAACCGCGTGTCCCGATCCTCACAGACATGTCAGGTATGCCTCAGTTATTGTCTCTACATCATCTTTGGTGTGGGCAACTGACAGGAAGTTTGTCTCAAACTGTGA
>DAOVRB010000139.1 GCA_030628325.1 Methanomicrobiaceae archaeon
AGAATCCGGAGATGTACATTACTGATCTACGGTCTGTGGACAATCCCCGCACAACCACACTCGGCGAGTTTATATCAACTGAACTCAATGCAAGATACTTTAATCCAAAATGGATTGAAGGGATGATGGAACACGGCTATGCAGGGGCAAGGTACATGGATAAGAAGTTCCTGGAAAACCTCTGGGGCTGGACTGTTACAAACCCTGATCTGATCTCAGATGAGATCTGGGACAAAGTCTTTGATGTCTATGTGAATGACAAATATGATCTCGGCCTTGATGAATTCTTTAATAGTGCAAGTCCATATGCCAAACAGTCTATGGTAGCAAGGATGCTGGAGACTGCCAGGAAGGGTTACTGGAACCCGGATCAGTCTGTGATAGAGAAACTTGTCAGGGAGTATCAGGAGTCTGTGAAGGTAAACGGAGTGACCTGCTGCCATCACACCTGCGGAAATATTCTCCTTGATGAGTATATCCAGAGCAACTATAAAGAAGAAGTCAAAGTAGATACCCGGGTATATGATACAGGTGACGCCGGTGACACCATACCCTCTGAAATGATAAATAAAACAGTTCAGGAAGAAGGAAATCTCCAGAATACAAGTGTATCCTCAGGATATGACGTGCAAAGTCTGCAGCCTCTTAGTGACCAGCCGGAGGTAAGTGATGATAGCAGTCAGTCTGAAAATAGTAAGACATTACAGGGCAGGGTTATGAAAGAAGTGAATCAGAGTACCTCTGTATCTAATATGATGACTGGAACACCGATAGTACCTATTGCACTTGTCATTTCAATTATCGGTATCATATCTTATGGGTTCTGGTTCAGAAAATAATATTTTTTTTATTCTCTTTTGAGTGTACGCATGCATGAGGCGAAATATCAGACACTCTCTGATAAATGTGACACCCGTTCATACAAAATCACTATTTTTTCCTGCAGTGCCAAAAACTGCTGAATATTCACCCCGCAGATTAAACAATTCAAAGAAAAAACAAATTTTTAACAGATATTAACAATTAAATATTCACTAACTCAACAAATTATGAGTAACATTCCCTACTGTTACCAGCAGTCTTTAGATAATAACCAGAAGGAAAAATACAGATGATACCCCGAATCATTATTGCAGGCACACACAGTGGTTGCGGAAAGACAACACTGGCAAGCGCCCTGATGTCAGCACTGACCGCCCGCGGTCTTACAGTGCAACCGTTTAAGGTCGGACCGGACTTCATTGATCCGACTCACCACACAGCAATCTGTAAACGATACTCAAGAAACTTAGACCCATACATGATGGGTAAAGAAGGAGTGATTAATACACTCCGGACAGCATCAAAGGGGGCAGATATTGCAATAATTGAAGGCGTCATGGGCATGTACGACGGCCTT
The DNA here is from genome assembly GCA_030628325.1 of Methanomicrobiaceae archaeon. GTDB lineage: Archaea > Halobacteriota > Methanomicrobia > Methanomicrobiales > Methanomicrobiaceae > DAOVRB01. The sequence goes on from DAOVRB010000139.1 coordinate 1,400, forward strand.
GAAGGGAGTGATTTTGGGAGCACTGCTCATCTCGCAAAATTAACAGAAACCCCGGTTCTGCTGACTGTTGACGTCAAAGGTATGTCCAGAAGTGCAAATGCAATTGTAAAAGGATACAAGAGTTTTGACAATGAAGTCAATATTGCAGGTCTCCTCTTTAACAGGGTGGGAAGCCCGCGTCATCGTCAGATGATTGAGGACTCACTAAAAAGTGAAGCTGTCGGGTGGATTCCATGGAAACGGGACAAATCAGTCCATAGCAGACATCTTGGCCTGAAAATGGCACATGAAACCACCTCCATGGGAGAATTTGGCAGAATTATCGAAGAAAACTGTAATATAGACAGGATAATCGAAATTGCCCGCTCAGCGCCGGAACTGACAATACCAAAAACGCAAACAGAAGCAACAAATAAAAAATTTAAAAAAAATGAAAACCAGCCATATAAACTGCACCTGGGGGTAGCATATGATTCGGCATTCTGTTTTTATTATCAGGACAACTTAGACCTCCTCAGGAGAAATGGAGTGAAACTGGTATTTTTCAGCCCGATTTCAGATCATCTCCCTGATGTTGATGCACTATATCTTGGCGGCGGATATCCGGAAATGCATGGGGAAGCACTTGAGAAGTCACCCTGCAGAGCAGAAATTAAAACTGCAATTGAAAATGGGATGCCGGTATATGCAGAATGCGGAGGACTACTCTACCTGACAAGAAGTATTGAGGATTCCCGGAATTATAAAATGGTTGGCGTGCTTAACGCAGATGCAGTTAAAAAAGATAAATTTCAGGCATTGGGATATGTAGAAGCGGAGTGTACAGGCGGTACATCCGTACTCAACGCAGGCATTGGATTTCGTGGACACGAATTCCACTACTCTGTCCTTGAATGCGACCCGGATGTACGTTTTGCACTCACATTAAAACGTGGAAAAGGAATTATTGATGGTTATGACGGGATTTACGAACATAATGTCCTTGCCAGTTACACACATGCTTATTTCACAAAAGAATTCGCAGCCTCATTTCTTGACAATATATCCAAAATATCCAACCATGCCGGATACGATTAATTATAGTCAAAAACCAGACTTCTGAGCCTCTCCTGCCAGATCAGTACTGTATGGCCAGGCTCAGGTATCGAATAAACAGGAAGTTATTTTGGTATACACAGACTATATTAAAATAAGTCTATGATCTCAAAAAAGATTCTCAATAACAACGAGACATTTGTACTTATTATTCAGCTTACTGATGTTGTAATTGCCGCATATGAACGAAAAGACTACGAGAGCATGAACCGTGCCCTTGAAGAGATCAAAGAGATCAGGGAACAAATTAAAGGTCAGGCCACTGAAAGCAGGTGACTCCTAATAACGACTAAACTCGCAGATATATCTCCCTGTCTTCTCATAAACTACTCTGAAATCTCTTCTATATCCACATATTGTATTATTTTAAGAATTTATAATCTTAAAAAAATAAAATACTAAAAAGAAAAACTGCCGTATTTGCCACCGCCACCCGGATACAGGGTTACCTGCCCGGATCTCAGTGCATGAATACCATCTGCCACAGCAGAATCTATTTCACGGATTTCAGAAATCTTCACATCAGTAAGGATTGATATTTCATTCCCAAATGATTCAATCAGGGACATATACAATGACCTGCACTTTCTTGTTTCAGGAGACGAAACACCTAAAATCTTCTGAATAATTTCCCCAAGCGGAATTATATGGAGATATGGTGGACGTTCCCCTGCATCACTGTCACTATTAAGGAATGCACGGTCACGAACCCCGAGTTTTATTTTTCCTTTGTCGTCCGGACATTTCCAGCCATATTTTTCTGCTTCAGCGGGAGAGAACTGCCTGTAACAGCGGGTACATGCAGTACGATTGTATTTACCCTCTTCAGGGAAAAAACCGGCATTCATAACAATATCCCCACTTCGAATACATTCAAGCACAGATTTGACGCTTGGCTCACCGCATTTAATCCTGTTAAACTCTCTCCCCAGTTTATGCACAGATGCACTATGGGCGTCAGAATTTGTGAGAAAGGGAACGTCACGCAGATCTCCAATGCCAGCGCCGTAACTGCTGTCCGCACTCAGACCGAGTTCAAGAAAATCAATCTTTTCCTCACCGTAACATTCAGATACATTGTTAAAGTGCCCGTACATCCCGGTCCATGGCGTAAATGCATGCGCAGGGCCAACCATCCCACCGGTTTCATGAACCATGCCTGCAATATCTTCACCAGATAGTGAAATATTAGGTCTGCCTGCAGTATCAATATTTTTGCTGTATGGCCTCATTAAGTCAGACAACTGTGCACACTGGTCAAAGTCTTCCATCAGAATCAGATGGTGCACCCTCTTTTCACCCTGCACCTCCATAGAAGGGACAATGATAACGCCTTTATCATTATCCAAAAAATCCTCCCACATCATCCTCCATTCAGGATGCAGGGCATCCCCACACCCAAGTACAGAAATACCTTTAATCCTGCATGCTTCCAGAAGTGAGAACGGCGTCATGGCACCCGATGTTGCCATAGAAAAAGGTGAATGTATATGAAAATCAGCGTTCAGTATCATAACTCAGCCAATATAGCTCAGTTCTTCATCTGATTTGGTATGTTCCATCTCCTTGAGCTTTTCGACAAAGTCTTCCATCTCACAGGCCCGTTCCCGGAGCTGTGTCGGATCAACTTCCACACCAATAAGCCGGCAGAGTGTATCTAAAAGACTGGTGGCACTTATCGGGTCAACAAGATACCCGGAGGTCTCTCCCATAAGGCATATCGCCTCCATCCCTCTTTGTGCACCCAGTCCAAGCAGAAGTCCGGAAGCACCAATGATACCGCCTCCCGGTTCTCCACGTGTAAATATTACACCTGCGTCCTCAGCCTCGGATTTCAGAACCTCGTTATTTACAGCACCTAAAACACGGCAGTCCTTAACAAGATGACCCACACCATACCCCCCAAGAGTATAGATGCGTTTTACACCGGCTTTCTCTGCAATCTCAAGATAAACATCAGATAGCA
>DAOVRB010000202.1 GCA_030628325.1 Methanomicrobiaceae archaeon
AGTAATATCAAAATTTGTTGAGGTGAACTGAAATGGTTGTCAGAGAAATCAGAAAGAATATTTATTCAATAGGTGTTGTGGACTGGAACAGGCGTGAGTTTGATGCGTTAATCCCGCTGCCGGACGGCACCTCGTATAATTCGTTTATTATCAGGGGAAGTGAGAAGACCGCACTGATTGATACCGTTGATTCTGCGTTTGAGGAGGAGCTGATATCCAATATTGCAACTCTGATCAGGATGGGGCTTGACGGGATAGATTATATCGTCGTCAACCACGCAGAACAGGACCATTCCGGGGCGCTTCCGATGCTCCTTGAACTGTTCCCTATGGCAACAATCGTTACAACTGAGAAATGCCGCGTTCTGCTTGAGAAACTGCTCTCAATCCCTGACGGGAAATTTAAGATTGTAGAAGACGGAGAGACACTCTCACTTGGTGACAAAACGCTTGAGTTTATTCATGCTCCATGGGTTCACTGGCCTGAGACCATGCTGACTTTTGAGAGGGAGGATGGCATACTCTTCCCGTGTGATCTTTTTGGTTCGCACTATGCAACTTCAGAACTTTTTGTGAGTGATGAGAGGGCACTTTATGCACCTGCAAAAAGGTATTATGCAGAGATTATGATGCCTTTCCGTACACAGATACAGAAGCATCTTGAAAGACTGAGTGAGTTTGATATAAAAATTATCGCACCTTCCCATGGTCCGTTTTATGACAGACCTGAAATTATTCTCAACCTCTATCGTGAATGGGTATCTGATGATCTGCAGAACCGGGTGTTAATCCCGTATATATCCATGCACGGGAGTACCGGGGCGATGGTTAAGCATCTCTCTGATCTGCTTATTGCACGGGGTATAGATGTCCTGCAGTTTGATATCTCCGGCGGTGACATTGGCAGACTGGCGATGGAACTTGTGGACTGTGCGACAATTGTGATAGCAACACCCACTGTTCTCTTTGGCCCTCATCCAAAAGTGGCGTATGCTGCTTTTCTGACAAACGCTCTGAAACCAAAAGCAAGAGTTGCAACCGTAATCGGTTCATATGGCTGGGGAGGAAAGGCAGTTAGTGACATTGTTGCAATGATTCACAACTTAAAGGCAGAGTTGTTAGACCCTGTGTATGTGAATGGCTATCCTGATGAAAGTGCCATAGCTGATCTTGGAAAACTGGCAGATCAGATCCTTGAGAAGCACCGGGAATTCGGGATAGCAGAATAGTATCTACAGAGTGACGGAAAGATAATTCAGACTTTCCGTCCTTAAATCACTTAGATCAAAAACACGGAATCCTTCAGCTCTGAGCTCATCCTTCCCGGCAATTTCCTTTGCAATAAGGGCGTAAACTTCAGTCCTTTCTGGATTCTTCCATTTAACAAGGGATGATTTCTCCTTTAAGGCATTTAAAATTCCCTTTGCCTTCTTCTTTGAAAGATTCATCCATTTACACTCACATAAAAGAACAGTCCCGGAGATTTCATCAAAGCCGACAATATCGATCTCATCCTCCTTAAACCACCATCTGCCAAGTTGCGAAAATGAAAGATCTTCAAAGAAAAAACCAGTCCTTACAAGATCCATACAGAGATTCTCAAACATCTTCCCAAAATAAGGAGATGTATGAGCCTTCACTGACTCAAGCACCTCAGATCCCTTTTTTGTTTCAATCTCCATCCGGTGCGGATATATGACTGCGAACCAGAAATTCAGATATGGATCTAAAATCCTGTAATGCCTCCTCCGGTAACCGGCATGTGCAGTTACAGGTACCTCATCTGCAATGAGGTGCAGATTTGAGAGAACTGACAGGTATTTTGAGACCATGCTTTTATCCAGTCCTGTTTCCTGGCAGATGGAGGAGAGATTTGTAAATCCGGATGAGAGAGAACGAAGAATTGAGATGTAATTCCCTGCCTCACGGAACTCATAATGCAGTAAAATCTCAGCCTCTAAGTAAAGGTATGAACCTTTGTTTATCATCTGTTGCAGGACATTCTCCCAAAAGCTGATTTCCGGATTAAACTGCCTGAGATAAGCCGGAATTCCGCCAATGACAGACCAGAGCATTACAAGTTCCTCTTCGTCATATGGCAGAAATTCTCTGATATACGGATAAAGAACCGGTTCAACCTGCCACTGACCTGTTCTTCTGCCATATAGCGGACTTTTATATCCAAGCACTTCTGTCTCCATTGTGCTTACTGAAGAACCTGATATTATCAGCATTATATTTTCATTGCAGAGTATGAGATCCCAGATTTTCTGAAATACAGAAGGAACACTTTTATCCTTTGAAATGAGGTAGGAGAACTCATCAATTACTATTATGACCTTCTCACCGGTTGGCGGATAGAAATTTCTGTGGCTTACAAGTGATTTAAAAAGAGTCTCCCAGCCGGGGAAAGTGATCCGTTTAAATTCCTGATCATTCAGATAATTTCCAGCCACATCTGCAAAGTCACGGATATTTCCGGATCTCCCCTCTTCTGAAGCCATAAAATAAAAGCCCGGGTGGTTTTGCAGAAATCTGGAGATAAGGGTTGTCTTGCCTACCCTTCTCCTGCCGTATATTATTATGAATTCCGGACTTTTGGTCTTGTAATGGCTGTTTAGAAATTCCTGTTCATCGTTCCGGTCAACAAATTTTTGTTTTAAATTTTGTTGAGACATAAGTATACTACTCAATACTCAACAAAACTACTTAAGGTTATCCGGGAAACTTCCGCACTGAAACGTTCGGAAATATAGTCCGGTGTATCTTTGATATAGCAGTTGAGGGCAATAATCTCAGCATTGATTTTTTTGTATGGGGGGTGGTGCAGGTGAAGATTGTGGCGGTGCTCTCCTCAATATGGCGACAGAGGGAGAAAGCCTGAACAAGATCACAGGTTCTATGGAGGGGGCGATCCTGTCAGTATTCACAGTTGTGCTCCGGTACCGGAACAAAAGGATAATAGACCGTCAGGTCGTTATTTTAACTAATGGATAGGATCGGGCAGTTATCGCTCATCGCAACAGACATAGGCGATATCCTGAGATTTATCAGTATCGGCACTTGTTTTCCGCTACTTATATGCATATATTATCAGGAATGGGACCAGTTTCTTCCGATGGCAGCAGTGCCTCTCGTGCTTTTCATTCTGGGATCAGTGCTTGTAAGGATTCCACGACCCGACAGGGAGGCACGGCTCAGCCTTGCACTCTTTGCAGTTGCCCTGATATGGATGATCTGCGCAGTTGTGGGTGCACTACCCTTTACACTCGGTGCAGGGATGCCGTATCTTGACAGCGTATTTGAGGCGATGTCAGGGTGGACTGATACCGGACTTACACTTGTGCCTGATGTAGACTTAATGTCACATACTCTTCTCTTCTGGAGGTCTCTTATGCAATGGCTTGGCGGGCTTGGAATTGTTGCGTTTACGATTTCTATGGCCTCCAGGTCCGGCCTTACTCCTTCAAGGCTGTACCGTTCTGAGGGGAGGTCAGAGGCGTTTATGCCCAGTGTTGTCGCACAGGGTCTCCAGATGTGGAAGATATATATTATCCTGACAATTATTTCTATTGCACTCATAAAAATTTCAGGGATACCGTTATGGGATGCCCTTAATATTGCAATGGTGGGGATTGCAACCGGCGGGTTTAC
>DAOVRB010000177.1 GCA_030628325.1 Methanomicrobiaceae archaeon
GGGTCAAACATCTCGGTCTCCATCAGGAGTTTTGTGTACTGTTCAAGATCACGCTCACGGCACTCAACGATCTGACGACCTGAGAGTGTACCGGGGTCTATTGCACGGAAGCGGTACATCTCTGCGTATGTACGCTGGTATGGCTGGGACGGTGCATTGAACATCGAGTCTGCAAACTGGACGTAACGGACACGATCTCCTGCCTTTGCACCAGCTGTTGGTTTTACGAGTTTGCGCATCGGGCAGTCAGGTTCCTGCTGCTCTGCAAGCGGTGGGTGTGCTGTCGGATATGCGGAACCCGGTGCACGGTGACCGAGTATCATCACAATATCCTCATCAGTGATATCACGGATTTTTTCAAGCTGATAGTTCGGGTTCATCTGGTTGCGCCTGTTCTGGGCAATAGCTGAAGTTCCCGGACCATACTGTGGTGTGTATGCCATTTTATTTCACCTTAAATGATTATTTTCAAATATCTGTTTTTTGAATGACTGCGCCATATTTCCAGATTTTAGGATTATTTCCGGATGATAACGGGCCCTTCTGTCTTCCGTGGGTCAACAAGTCCTATTATTGCTTCATCCGCGTCCGGACCATATTTTGCATAGTCAACAAGGGACGCCCTGGTCTTCATGAACTGACCTGTCTGGAGCTGGTACGGGAATTTTGTGAAGAAAGCGTCACAGACAGAACGGATCTCCTCTGTTACTGATTCATCCTCCATCTCAATGGTGACAAGGCCTAACTGCACTCTTAACTCCATATCCGAACCGCCTACAGTGATCATTTTCCTGTTAGAGTTCGGGTTTGGCCTGCCCCTTGCCGGACCATAAGGCACTGTTGCAGGAAGGCTGGGGCCATTTATCATCATCCGTCTGATTCCGGGTACATCAGTAACTCTGTTAAGGAGTTTCTCTGAACTGTCCGGCTTTAGCATGCGGAGCGGAACGATCCTGCACTGGGGATATGTGGCTTTTGTCATTCTAATCAACGAACTCTTCAGACTCCGTTTGCAATCTGGTGCATTGGTTTGTTGAACACGTCAATCTGACCGTAGGTCTCTCCCATGATAGAGGAAGTGCCCTCTGGTGTGAACATCTGTGTACCTGCATCAAGTGCTGCTGCTGCAACCACACATGGGATTGCCACACCGTTTGCGTGACGGGTCACAATGTGGTTACCGTTAAAGATACCCGGACCGCCGCCTCCGTAGATGGAGTGGCTGAAGAACGAGAGACCAACTGCTGTTCCCATCATACGACCAAAGTCGCAGCTTGGGAGACCGGTTTCGTGCTCAAGTAAGTCATTGAAGTACAGGAGTGTTGACGAAACTGCCTGTGCAAAACGTCCTGCACCACAGTTGACGACTGTCGCTGCCATGGAACCGGCTGCTGTGTATGCATTCCACATCATTGGATCTTTGGTGTCATAGAACTGGAAGTATCCGCCTTTCTTGCCTGGTGTAATGATTTTGTCTTCAATTGCACGCTCGACAAGTGACTGAACAACGGTACCGACTGTTCCTTTCTCACCGTTTGCCTTAACAAGGTCGTATACTAGGTTGTTTGCGTTTAAGCCCTGGTATGCGTAGCAGAGGAGCTGGTTGCGCTCGAACGGACCGATTGCCATACCCATCTCGAACTCACCTGCGGTCTCAAGGGTTGATGCAAGTGCTGCGCCCTGAAGTGCATTTCTGCCTGTCATCATAACAAAGTGGTTGACCGGAATATTGCGGAGTGCGTATCCAATACCTTCGTTGTTCTGTGGGATGTTCAGAATGGAGGTGACGAGTGAACCGCTCATGTCCTGGGTGTGCGGGTAACCGCCCCAGCATGCTGCCTTGACTGTGGATGCATCGAATGCGTCAATGTCAAACTGGTCTACAAGTGTGTAGGTGGTTGCAGATGCGACTGCAGTGATTGCTGCATCGTAGGTTGATGCGTTGTCAAGACGCTTACGTGGCACCTGTACGAGGAGAAGGTTTCCATTGTTGAATTCAAGGATTTCTGTATCGTCGCCTTCTTCAACCTGGACCATTTCCTTGATCTGTGCAACGATTGCGTCCTTGTTCTCCATGATCGGAAGGTCGAGTTCACGGCCTTTGATCTTACCTTTTCCGAGCTTTGCGTTCTTTAAGGCTTTCTCTATACCAGCGAGGTTGACATTAATCGTCCTCTTTGTCAGGTCGATGATCTTTTCTGTTGCCGGGTTTACGAGCGGGCTTATTCTCTCAAGTGCCACATCGCTTTTCAGCAACTTACCGTCATCTGAATAGAGATCGATTGTTTCTGAATATTTTGCCATATTATTTCATCCTTTTACACTTTGTGCAATTGGGTTAATTCACGGGAGAATCTGATAATTTATAGTGGCAAACGTTTCTTTCTGAATTAAACGCCTGGTACTATAAGGAGAAGGTCCGGACACTCTGAGAGTGTTGGACCTGTGTTAAATCTATGATTTGTCATGAAACCAAACATTTCTGGAAGTTTGGTCTTCGATTTTAAGATCTCCAATCCCGATATTCTGTACTATGCAGGTCCCGCAGAGGGACTAATAGCATAAACCCGTCTACAATATAAATATTATGTAATCTTATCAAAAAAAGACATAAAAAATAAGATATTTATAAATATTACTCTTAACCTGAATGTTGGTTGTAGGATAATTTTCCTTTAGATATGCGGTTTATCTCTTATAAATGTTTAGATTTCAATTTGGTGTTTGGGAATTCCAATCTGAACTGTGTATGTTAAATGTAATATTTTATAGATATTTTTTATTAAAACGTAATATTTTAAGTAATACAGGTATGATATTTTGCTTACGCAGCTCTTCTTTTATCAAAGATTATAGTCAAAAACCAAATTTCCAGGAATGTTTTGTTAAATGACAGCACAGGCGGGCCGCCAGGGGCTGTCTCTGTATTCTCTCGTCTCCTCAATACAAAAGACGCAATCTTATTTATGCTTTTCATAATTGAGAGAATATTATGGTGTTATATTCTTTTCAGATGCCTAATTTTAGAAATTTGCAGGCATCAGGAAAGAGGGTATGTATTTCGTACACCGTCACTTTTGATTGTGAATGAATTGAAGAATGTCAGACGAAAATAATTTTATGTATACTGGCTATTCTATTTAAAATGGGATAATTATGGGAACCGAGGTGATATATGTATTAAAGGCTGCGCTAAAGGCCCGAAATGGATTATGGCGCCGTATTGAAATAAAGGACAGCCAGACACTTGGTGAGTTGGATTATATCATGCGTGAAGAATTTGGTCACGATACATGGGATCATCTGAGTGAATTTTATCGGGGCCTGGTGTGGAAATCAGAAGGCTTTGGAGAAATTTATCCTGACGCGGATGGCAGAGGTACTATGATACAGATAAATCAGCTTGATCTCTCTGAAGGTGATCAGATGGAATATGTCTATGACTTTGGCAGTGAGGTTCACCATTCTATTACGCTGGAGAAGATTGCAGAACCTGAGAAGGGCGTTTTATATCCCCGCATCGTTTCTAAAAATAAACCAGAATATCGGTACTGTGAATTATGCACAAAAGAAGGGAAAGAGACAATTGCCACATGGATCTGTATTGAATGTTCAGAGGGAGAGGGGAGGAGTGTGCTTTTATGCGAGGATTGTTTAGAGGGTGAACACTGTGATCATTATGCAGATGAAATAGTGTATTAATGTCATCAGTGGCTGAAGTTTCTGCATGGATATAGTGGCGAACGTTTCTTTTTGAAGCAATGGTAAATGCGTAATTGCGTTTACCATAAACAACCCCGACCTGAAGGACGGGGTTTCCTGCTTCATTCCCCGGAGCAACCCCCACGAGTCCACAGGTGTTAGATTCCTATTAAATTTTGTCTGTCCAATGCAAATTTCCTGATGTTAATTGCAGCATTTAATATCACGGTCATGAAAA
>DAOVRB010000175.1 GCA_030628325.1 Methanomicrobiaceae archaeon
ATCACGGAAACGGGACGCAGAATATCTTTTACAACAATGACAATGTCCTCTTCTGTTCCATTCATGAGTGTGGATCATTTCCGCGCACAGGATGGATTGATGAAGTGGGTGGGGGTTCTGGGAAAGGTTATACACTCAATGCACCATTACGTGCAGGTGCATCCATTGATGACTATACCCTTATCTTTGAAGAAGTATTCTCACCTGTAATAGAACGGTTTTCTCCTGATATTATTGTAATTTCTGCAGGGCAGGATCCGTTATATGATGACCTTAAGGGTAATATGAAGCTTAAACCGGAAGATTTTGGAGTGTTAACTGAAATAATGGCGGAAATTACCGACCAGCCCCTTGCAATGGTTCTGGAGGGGGGATACGGTCCCTCGCACGGTCTTGCAATTTCAAACATATTTGACGCTCTTTTAGGGAGGCATTACGAAAGGGATACAGAACTTGCCCGCCCGAGTACGCACTATCTGGTGGAGAAACTGAAAAAAGTGCAGCTGTAATCTGTATGGTTTCAGGCAGGGTTCTTCTTAGTTATTGTTGGGAAATGCAAAATACAGCCAAAACCAGACTTTTACTAAAATTATGCTTTTTGATTATAATATCTGCAATACTCATTTATGCAGCATTCTTTGCAGGCGGGTTTTTTTGCATTGCAGACCATTCTTCCGTGTGAGATGAGCAGATAATTTATCCTGCCCCAGTTCTCTTTTGGAAAAAGTGATGTGAGGTCTTTTTCAATCCTCTCTGGATCACTATTTTCTGTCATGCCAAGTCTGAATGAAACTCTTTTTACATGGGTGTCAACCGCAATCCCGGCATTTATTCCATAGGCATGATTTAATACGATATTTGCTGTTTTTCTACCCACACCCGGAAGCCTTACAAGATTTTCCATATTGTTCGGGACTTTTCCGTCAAATTCGCCGACCAGCATCTCTGAAGTTTTTTTGATGTTTTTTGATTTTATCCTGTAAAATCCAGTTGACCTTATAATTTCTTCAATGTTGCAAATATCAGCCTCTGACATTGACCGGGGATTTGGGTAGGATTCAAAAAGCCTGTCTTTGACTGAATTAATTATTACATCAGTTGTCTGAGCACTTAGAATGGTCATTATCAATATCTGAAAAGGATTGTCAAAATTTAGAAAATGAAGGCTGGTGTCATCTCTTATGTATTGATTTAAAAGAACAGAATAGATCCTGCACGCAGTATTTCTCTTCATTATGGGGTAGTGCAGATTCGAACTGCCGTCAAAGCGTCCCAAACGCTCTAAGATGGACCCGGCTACCCTACTATCTCTTGTTTTACATTATACCATTAAGAAGCCAGGTGAATGAGGCTTCAAGAGCGTTATTTTTATCGTTAAGATAAAGGTTTACGAAGTCAATAATATTATGTATTTGCAATATCCTTTTGACGTTTCTGTTCAACAATAAGGGCCTCAGGTGAGGTACAGTAATCATTGAACACACTTTTTTCTAGCGTGGGCGTTGTTCGAGAAAATTTTTTTGAAAACTTTCGTTTCACACCGCCCACCTTAACCCGAAATACTGAAAGTTGTCGGGATTATATCCGTTTTTCAAAAGTTATATCCATCAGGAATACAATCGCTAGGGTAGACTATAGTCGAAAACCAAACTTCCAGAAATGTTTGGTTTTCTCCTGTAACAGGTCATATATGTTTTAGAGGCAATTGACAGATGCAGTACAGAACAGTACCCAAAACCGGTGAAAAACTCCCTGCCCTTGGCTTTGGTGCAATGAGACTTCCTGAAAAAGCCGGAAGAATAAACGAGGCAAAGGCATCGGAAATGCTCAGGTATGCAATTGAAAACGGTGTAAATTATATTGATGCTGCTGTTCCGTACCACAAAGGACAGTGTGAATCATTTCTCGGAAACTTTCTCTTAAAAGAGGGTTTAAGGGACAAAGTGCTCATTGCAACAAAGCTTCCCCCGTGGTCTGTCAGAAATCCTGAGGACATAACCAGATTATTTGATAAACAGTTAACAGATTTAAAGACCGATTATATTGATTATTATCTTCTTCATAGCCTTTCAGGCGAAAGCTGGCATAAACTGGATAGTCTCGGAGTAAAGGATTTTTTAAACAGGGAAAAAGCATCCGGAAGGATTAAAAACGCAGGCTTTTCATTCCACGGTGACAGAGAGTCATTTAAAGAGATTGTCGATGCCTACCCCTGGGAATTCTGCCAGATTCAGTACAATTACCTTGATGAAATCAACCAGGCAGGAACAGAAGGCCTCAGATATGCATCAAAAGCCGGACTTGCGGTAATAATAATGGAGCCTCTCAGGGGCGGAAATCTGGCAGGGGATATTCCTGAAAATATTATGGAGATCTGGGATAAATCAAAAATCCGGCGGTCTCCTGCAGAATGGGGTCTTAGGTGGGTTTGGAATCATCCGGAAGTAACAACAGTCCTATCCGGAATGAGCACCATGGATCAGCTTACGGAAAATATCAAAATTGCAGATGATGGCCTGCCTGATTCGTTATCTCAGGACGATTTAAGAATTATAGATGAGGTAAGGGACAAATATAAAGAGACTATGAAGGTCGGGTGCACCGGGTGCAGGTACTGCATGCCCTGCCCTGCCGGTGTTGATATAGTGTCCTGTTTTGAGTATTACAACAGTTACCATATGTTCAAAAACGGAAACTGGGCAAAGTGGCAGTATGTATTCAGAAATTATGGTCTTATGGACGGTAAAATGTCCTATGCCTCACTTTGCACAGACTGCGGGAGATGTAGAAAGGCGTGCCCGCAGCATCTTGACATACCTCTCTTTTTAAAGGATGTTGCAAAGGAGTTTGATAACCCGAAGACAAGGATATTTGTTGCCATTGCAGGTCTTTATCTTGGCATCAGCAGTAAAATTTCCGGTATTTTTAGAAAAAAAAAGACTTTTGGGGAGAGACCCTGACTGAAGGTATACAGAGTCCTTAAGCTGGTATCATAAAAGTTAAGGCTCTAAACTACCTCTATTATTTTGTAATTTATCGCCTTAATTTCTGTTCAGAATAAATCTTCATACAGACCCTGACGATTATGCTGCCTGTCAATAACCATATTGTGAATCTCAACATAGCCATTATATTCATCCAGAATTTCCTTATATCTGGTATTCTTTTTCTGGTGCTCATCGATAAGCGAATTATATCCAGGAACAAGGGCATTGTAACGGTTAACCCTCCCTGAGGCCTCAAGTCTCTCCATCTCCGAATTCATTGCCAAAATTTCGGCATGAAGCGATTCGGTCTCAGTTTTTAATCTCTCAATTTCAGGATCAAGTTTATCAGTTTTATTCCCTGAATTAAGATAGCTCTCATATATCGCTTTTACTTCTTCGCATTTCCCATATCCTTTATTTCCGCCAGTAACCGGAATTACAAAGGGTTTTTCAGTTATTTTTCTGTCGCCGTCAAGTGTAATATCCGTCCATCCTATAAGATTGACATCTGTTGCTTCGATATAGGCATAATCAGTCCCTGCATATCCATATCCTGGCGATAAAATTCCAACCCCCATATGTTCTTCCTCAATAAATTCAAAGAGAATAACATCGTAACCTTCCCTTTGCAAAAGCCCTGCAAGAAGAATGCTCTTGTCATCACAGTCCCCGCTGTTTTCATATATTGTCTCAACCGGAAATTTAGGGTCGGGATTTTCATTGTCGGTTTTATAGGGTATGGACTGGACAAAGAGAGTAATTAATTCTGCATATCCGTCATCATCAAGATTCCTCGCTGTCTTTATTTCCTGAAGTCCGGCGTTCACTGAAGCATAAATCTCTTCAAGGCCGGGGTCATTAATAAATGACTTGTAATATTCCTTTGACCATTCGAGCCTGTCCATCCAGTGCTGATCTGGCAGGACAATAAGTATGACCAACAGGATCATCCCTATTATACTCACCCAATA
>DAOVRB010000277.1 GCA_030628325.1 Methanomicrobiaceae archaeon
CCCATAAAAATGAGACTCACATTTTTATTCAACAGTGCCTGACGCTCAGGCGTCATGCACGTTTTTTAAAATAATCAATGTAAATCGCATTTAGCGATTCACACCACCCTTCAGTGGAAGGGTGGTGTTCGAGAAAGTTTCTTTGAAAACTTTCGATTTACATTAAGCTCCATTCCAAAAATGTATGGAGCTCATGATGGATCTTTGATTCAACATGAGTTCAAAAAGTGACATTCGTAACTATAATCACCCAAACAAACCGCCAAAGATACCTTTGTCACGCGATTCCTGCTCTGCAAGTACCTGTAGGCGGTTCTGCTCCTGCCGGAGGTTCTGTACCTGCTCCTGTAATATTTCCCTCACTTCATAATCACAGTCAGTGGAGTTGATTAACAGATCCATCTGCCGGATCCTCTCATGGTTCTGATCTACCTGCATGATAATTTCTGCTGCTGCAGCAGAGTCCCCACCAAAGAAGAACCTCGTAAGACCGCTCCTTGACTGGATCTTCTCCTCTGCAGGCACTGTAACTTTCACTGAATTATTAAAGTCCTGTGCAATTAAGCAAATCTGCGGACCTATACCCCCGGTCAGATTGCGATTGTCTGCGGCAAGGAACGTGTGTACCGCAAGGGCAACTGTGTTTCTGCTATGCAGGTGCTGTGGTTCACCTGTGTGTAATAATAATTTCTCTTGTTTCTCCTGCACAATACATTTCAGTTCAGAAACATTGCAGGCCTGATTCTGTGCACAGTGTGATGCAGTAGTAATCATGCTCACGGTTCCCTGTCCGGATCCCTGTCCGGATGAAACCGTCGGTTTCCCTGCCTGCAGGAGTACCTGTGACTGATCCTTTGCCTGTGACTGGTTCAGTTTGTGGGTATGTATCTGCGCCTGCTCTTGAATTCCCGTTTGATTTTGCAGATGGAGAGACCCTGTCTGATACTGGCTCTTCACTGACAACTCCGATCCCTCTCCGGTAGCAGCCACCACTGGTGCTATCAATACCATCAGGATAATAAAAATAATTGATGCCTTTTTCATAATCTGATCCTCTCACTCTGTTTTTTGAGAACAACTGTTATGTGGAGAATCTGATTTCATTGGTGAATAATGTTTCTGGATCAACCGATTCAGTCGCTTAATCTGAGAGTTGTGCAAACGTGCAGACGTGTAGCCGTGTCTGGTCTGCTGAAATCTCTAAAAGACAGAGGGGATCTCCTTGAGGCACTTGACGCAAATCGACATCCTGCTGGGTTCATGCTTGAGCCATGAATCCAATAGTTGCCTAAAACTGTGGGAAGTTAGGGTACAACATAGCATTCAAAACGGAAAATATATATTCTTGTTATGTATAAAGTCATATGTTCTCAGTTTTTGTTGCACATTAATCAACTCAACCAAAACTTAGAACACTTACATATATTTGAGTGGGAAAGTTCGGTTAATATTATTAGAGGGGATTAATGTGATGTATTATGCTCATTCTCGAGACGATCCGAATAAGAATGACTGGCAAAGTCTCAAAGACCATCTAAGTAATGTTGCAGAAATGGCATCTGAATTTGCAACAGATTTCAATGCCAGTGAATTTGCATATGCTGGTGGTTTGCTCCATGATATTGGGAAATATTCTAACGAGTTTCAAAAGCGCCTTGAAGGTGCAAATATAAGGGTTGATCACTCCACAGCCGGTGCAAAGGAAGCCGGTCAGATTTTCAACCCTTCTCAAAGCCGCATTTTACAGTATATCATTACCGGGCATCATGGCGGTCTTCTGAATTACGGCAGCAGTGAAAGCGGACTTAAAGAACGCTTATCAAAAACAGATTTGCCAAATTATTCTGTTTACCTGGATGAGATCTCAGTTCCGGATATGAATTCTGTTCGACCCATGTTGAAGCCTATGAAGAACAGGAATGGATTTTCAATATCTTTCTACACCCGGATGCTCTATTCGTGCCTTGTTGACGCAGATTCACTGGATACTGAAGAGTTTATGCATCCAGATAATTCTTCTCTTAGAGGAAAATACGGGTCGTTTGATCTCCTTAACAAAAAATTTAATGACTTTATGGATGAGATGGCCTCAGTTGCAAAAGATAATAAGATAAACCGACATCGTGCGGAAATCCTTGAACAATGCAGAGAAAAAGCACACTCTCCGACACAGATGTTTACTTTAACGGTCCCGACCGGCGGGGGAAAGACACTCTCGTCCATGGCTTTTGCCCTCGAACACCTGAAGGTAAATGATCTTAAGAGGATCTTTTATGTGATCCCATACACCAGCATCATTGAGCAGAATGCCGATGTATTCAGGGGGATCTTTGGCAGTCAGAATGTGCTGGAGCATCACAGTAACTTTGATCCAAAGACCGTAAATTTTGAAAATGTTGATTCAGCGAAGAAGATGCTTGAACTGTCATCTGAGAACTGGGACATTCCGATTGTTGTCACAACAAATGTCCAGTTTTTTGAGTCGCTTTTTTCAAACAAAAGATCCCGGTGCCGGAAATTACACAATCTTGCAAAGAGTGTGATCATTCTTGATGAGGCTCAGATGCTGCCTACAGGTTATCTGAAACCATGTCTTACGGCATTATCTGAGCTTGTATTAAATTACGGTTCAACTGTTGTTATCTGTACTGCAACCCAGCCTAAGCTCAGTGAACTTCTCGATGAGGCTATTAAACCTGTTGAGATCATGAACTCACCAAAAGAGCTTTATGAGGAATTACGCCGGGTGCATGTGAGTAATCTCGGGGAATTAAATGACGATGAGCTTTCTGCCGGATTGGAGGCATATGATCAGGTTTTGTGTATAGTTAACACCCGAAATCATGCAAAACAATTGTATGACAGACTTTCTGAGACTGGAAATTGCTATCATCTGAGTGCCAG
>DAOVRB010000032.1 GCA_030628325.1 Methanomicrobiaceae archaeon
GTTTACAGCGGATTATGAGGAACTTGGCATGCAGCCATCCCGGTGGCAGCGTGTGGATGATGTGGTGGAACGTGCGGCATCCGGTTACGCTGACCAGGGTATCAATGTCAGCACCGGTACCGGCACGCTGGAGGTATTCACTGATCCGATGCTGGAGAAAGTCTTTTTCAACCTTTTTGACAATGCCGTCAGGCACGGTGAACACGTGACAGAGATCAGTGTCACCTGCCGGGAGGAGGGCGATGGCAGGAGTATGGTCATAACCGTCGAAGACAACGGCGTCGGCATCCCTGCGGAGATGAAGGAAAAGATATTCGAACGCGGCGTAGGCTCCAATACCGGTTACGGTCTATTCCTGACAGATGAGGTCCTTGCGATCACCGGGATGTCGATTCAGGAGACCGGCGAAGAAGGGAAAGGGGCACGCTTCGAGATCCTTGTCCCGCCCGGCGGGTGGCGTGGGGGTTAAAATTCCTCTTCACGAATGGGACCCAGAGATTTCCATAAATAAGTTTCATGCCGTCCGGTAAGCTTCCTTTGGCACGACAATCTCAAACCTCGCCCCGTTTCCCTGCTCGCCGGTCTCTGTGATCGTGATGTCGGTAATCGACAGGATTTCACGCGTGAGGAACAATCCAAATCCTGTGTTCTTTCCAACCCCGCGTTCGAAGATCTTCGCTTTCTCAGCCAGCGGGATCCCGACCCCGTCGTCCTCGCAGAGAATGATTAAGTCCCCTGCCCGCTCTTCCGATGAGAACCGGACGGTGGTGACCTTTCCGCCGTGGCGGACTGCATTGTCAATTAAGTTGTAGAAGACCTTCTCCAGCATCAGGCAGGCAAACACCTCTGTTCCATGAGGGAGGTCGTTTATGATCTGCACCTGACTTTCAGGCGTCATCTCCTTTGCTGCCGTTTCCACGAGCGTGCGGGCGTCCTGCCAGGCAGGAGCTGCCACACTGATGTCTTCATAGGTTTTTGTGAACTGGATCATGGACGTGATCCGCTCTGCAGCGGTTGTGACTCTCTGAAAATACTCTTTGTGACTGAGATCTGGCTGGTCATCTTCAAGTATTTCAAGGCACCCCCTGAGGACGGTCAGCTGGTTGTTAATGTCATGCCGGGTGATGCTGTTAATCAGGTTCAGTTTCCGGTTGGCCATGGTAAACGCCTCCTCCCACTGCTTGCGGTCTGTGATGTCGCGGGAAATCTCGATGACGGCAGTAGGCTTCTCTTCGTTGTCACGGAGAGCTATGCTGGCGGTACAGGAGTAGGCCAGAGTCTTCCCGTCGGGAGTCTGAACCAGGGTTTCGTGTTTATGAATCTGGCCATCTTCGAATGCTTTCAGGGTAAGGCAGGGGAACGGTTCACAGGGTTTATTCCTGCCATGATAGACTTCGTAGCATTTTTTGCCGATGATGTCATCGCCGAATAGACTTTTGGTCACGTCATTGGCCCATAGAATATTTAAGTTCTTATCCATCATGCTCATATGGTCGCCGAGCGACCGGAGCATTGCGCTCAGCTTTCCTTCTGACTCCCGTAGTTCCTCCTCGGCCCGCTTGCGATCTGTGATG
The DNA here is from genome assembly GCA_030628325.1 of Methanomicrobiaceae archaeon. Classification (GTDB taxonomy): domain Archaea; phylum Halobacteriota; class Methanomicrobia; order Methanomicrobiales; family Methanomicrobiaceae; genus DAOVRB01. The sequence continues at coordinate 1,575 of DAOVRB010000032.1, forward strand.
TCCAGTAACGATGCAACGCTTTTTTTGGTTCCTGGAATTACATCAATGGAGAGGTAGATATCCCGGTTCTCACCGGAACGTGTAATGATCCGAAATTCATAATGCCTTAATGCTGCCTCCCGATCTTTCCTCCTTAATCTATGCTGGACACCCATGCGTTTGAGGTCTTCTCTGACAACAAAATCAGTCCAGCTCTTCTTTCCTTCGATCTCCTCTTTTGAAAACCCGGTCAGGGATTCGAATCCGGCGTTCGCAAGGCTGATTATGGTATTTTCTTCAATTACAACTGTGGCTGTACCGGTATTTTCAAAGACTGTACGGTACCGCTCTTCGCTCTCACAAAGTGCCTCACGCACGGCGTAATCCTCTGTCACATCCCGAAACACCAGCACCACGCCTTTGATGTTGCCTTCGCTATCCCTAATCGGTGCGGCAGAATCGGTGATCTGGTATTCTGTCGCATCCCTTGCGATGAGCATGGTGTGATTTGCAAGCCCCACGATCTCACCTTTTTCCAGCACCTTTCCGACCGGGTTTGCGACATGTTCCTTTGTTATGGCATTGATAATATGGAAAACTTCGGTGAGCGGTTTGCCCTTCGCCTCTTCAACGGCCCAGCCGGTGAGATCTGCCGCCACCGGATTCATGCGGGTGATTGCACCTTCGGTGTTGGTGGTGATCACCGCGTCGCCGATGGAGTGAAGAGTGGTCCGGAGGTTTTCCTCGCTTTCCTGTAAAGCCTCTTCGGCCCGTCTCCGCTTCAGGACAAGCCATAGCTCCTGCATCATGAGAGAAAGTTCCCGGACATCATCATCCGTATAATCCGATGGTTTGTTCGCCACGCCGGCTATAATGACGATATGACTACCATCTATGACCGGAATATTCATGTGCCTGACAATTTCCGGGTGGCCTTTGGGATATCCCTTCTTCTTCGGATTGGGTGCTGCATAATCGTTTGTGATCACCGGCCGGCGCTGCCGCACTGCCTCGCCCCAGAGCCCGGTATTTTCGGTCCTGTATGTGATTGGCTTATTCTGGAGGGAGCATTCCTCCATCGCAGCTTGTGACCATGCGTACATCGTCAGTTCACTCTCATCCTTATTGAGGAAGGCAAGATAGCCGAGCGGGCTTCCGGTGACAATCCTCGTGCCTTCGACCGCATAATTGAGGAGTGCCTGCTCGGGTTCCTGTATCTTCTCGTAAAAGCCAAGCATGTACCTGAGCCGGGACTCGCTCTCCCTGATCCGCCGCTCGCTCAGGGCAAGCTCATCATACTGCCGGTGGAGTTCCTCCTCGTGTGCGGCCAGCTGCTCGTATGCTGCCTGCAGTTCCTCCTCTGCCTGCTTGCGGTCGGTGATGTCCCGGATAGACTCAATTGCACCGACAACCTCGCCCTGTGGATTGTAGAGCGGGCTTGCTTTGCCCATCAGCGTGAGTGTGTGGCCCCTGGGGTGGGGCAGGGAGGTATCAGCGATCAGGACGACGCCCCTGTCATGGATGACATTCGTATATTTTTTTGCAATAAGATCTCTGGATTCAAAGATCAGGTCGATAAGGATCGGACGCTGATTTCCATAGAACGGTAGTGCATACTCGTAATCTCCTTTCCCCAGCATCTCTGCAGCTGAAACGCCGGTCATTTCTTCGATTGCCTTGTTCCACGCAATTACATGACCTGATCTATCGATAGCAAGCGTTGCATCCGGCAGAAAATTGAGAATGTCACTCTCCCGCCGTTCCAGACCCCTGATGTCTCTCTCAGCCTGCCGTTTTTGGATTGCGAGGTTTACCTTGTGTGCCAGCTCGGTATACTGGGGTTTCGGTTTCCCACCCTTTTGGAGATAATAGTCAGCCCCTTCATTGAGCGCCTCAATGACCACATCCTCTCTACCCTTCCCGGTGAAGATGATGAATGGTATGTCAGAACCGCTACCACGGACTGTCTTCAAAAACTCAATCCCGTCCATCTCCGGCATCTGGTAATCAGAGATGATTGCCTGGTACTGATTTTTCTTCAGGAGATCAAGTGCAGACAAGGCTGAGATGGCAGTATCAACGTTGTAGTGCCCGTCTCTTTCGAGATATAGCCTGCAAAGTTCGAGCAGGGCGGGTTCATCATCAACGCACAGAATATTGATACAGTTCAGATCTCTGGTGTTTCCCGGTTGATACTCGTCTGTAGTCATAAATCATACACCAGTAATATCTATTACAGGTGAATAGAGAGGGTTACTATTAATATCTTTTCTTAGGAGCAGTATTTCCGAACGGAGTCTGTCTCTCCGTGGAGCCTGTCCAACCAATAATACCACATATAAAACTAACCCAATTTTAAAGATACTGTAAAATTTTCGTTTTTGAGTATTGTCGGAGGGTATAATGGGACGAATTCACTTGGTCATAGTTACTGTCCTGCCAGATCAGCACTGGTTGGACAGGCTCTCCGTGTTGATCTGGCAGGACAGACTCTTTATAACCACTATCAACATATAATATACTGCAGCATACACAAACTGCATGAGTATCAGTTATGAATGAAAGACGCAGCTATGGTGAACGGAGAGATTTCGGCCCTCGTGAAATGCACAAAACAACATGTTCCGATTGTGGAAAAGAGTGTGAGGTCCCATTCAAACCCACAGAGGGAAGACCGATCTACTGCAATGACTGTTTCCCAAAACACAGAAAACCAAGATTCTGATTTGAATCGTAAGTTAGAATTATATCACTCTATTTTTCAGTGAATGAAATTCACTGTTCTCACTGCATGCATGTGCAGGGTAAATGCTCAGGGTAATCGATGGATGATACGATGATCTCGTCTGAGCTAAAGGTTACTAAGTAAAATCCGTGATCGCTGTTGTGGCACATTAACTTGCCAGTAGAGGGCGTCATAATCTCCGTCAGGAAGCGTCGCTCCGTTATACTCCACACAGTTTTCGACATAATCTGCACAGCTAAACGGGATGGTGTCGATAACGGTCTGCACGATTGCTGAAAACACTGTAGCATCAGTGGCCGGTGTATCAGGTTCGCGTAAATTGTCTTTTAGGCTATCATTGAAGAGGCAGCTGCACACCCTTGAGAATAATATGAGCAGGAGTGTTATTTTCAAAGCAGTTTTCCAGTCCACGTTGCAGAATTGCAGGAAATTGGTTAGTAAGCTGTTGGTTTTTCCTAAGGGTGGCGGTGCTGGTGAAGTTATGATTCTGATATCAGCAATTTTCGTGTCTATGATTCTCGAAACCGTTTTTGTTCACTTCATATTTACTGTATATTGACAGAGAGAAACTATTTATTCCGTGCAGGAGAGGACTGTGAAGATGAAATACCGGGAATGGATACTGGTGATTGCCATCGTTTCCTGCGTGTTTTTCTCTTCTCTGTCAGTGGGGTGCATGGAAGAGGCAGACGATGAGGGGACCGTCCGTGTCGGTGCGTTCAACATCCAGATATTCGGGGTTGCCAAAGCCGCAAAGCCCGAAGTTATGGATGTGCTTGCCGGGATCATCCGCAGCTATGATGTCGTCGCGGTTCAGGAGATCCGTGACCGATCAGGAACCACCCTTCCTGCACTGATCGAGGAAGTGAACACCGGCGGGTTGCAGTATGCATATGTCGTAAGCGAACGGCTTGGCAGGACGTCTTGCAGAGAGCAGTACGCCTATATCTACAATAATGAGACGATCGAACTGCTGGATGGCAGTCATACTTACCCGGAACCGAATGGTACAGACCCGTTCCACCGGGAACCGTATATCACTTCATTCCGCGTCCGTGACGGCACATTTGATGCGACGCTTATCACCGTTCATACTGATCCCGACGAGGCGACGGAAGAGATTAATGCCCTCCATGACGTCGTCACATACGCACAGGCAGTATATCCGGGTGAACGGGACTTCATCGTGCTGGGTGACCTGAATGCCGACGGCTCGTACTTCGATGAAGATTCATTATCCACGATGAGCGGCGGCGACTACGTCTGGTTAATCAACAACAGCGTGGACACGACCACAAAGGCAACTGATTACACCTACGACCGGATCATCATCACCTCACCAGCCGTGTCGGACTTCACCGGCGATGCAGGGGTGTACCGGTATGACATAATATACGGGCTGAACTTGAGCGAAACGACAGCGGTATCGGATCATTACCCTGTGTATATGGAGTTCTGGACGGGAAGGGACCGGGATTAGGTGGTATTTTTATGGAGTTGTGATTTGGTGGGAAAATATTTATAAATGTGATGGAATATAACCTCTCCATGAATGATGAAGGTAAGGGAGGTAAAACAAAAAAATGGTTCACGCCTTTAAATAAAGAATTTTATGTTGATAATCCTGTTACTGTATCAACAGTGACGGAGTTTAATAAGGTCAGAAATTTCCTTGAATCAAGAGGTGAAGATCCTAATACGGTATCTGTGAGTGATGCCCTTAAGGAATTTGAGAAAACTGCAATTCCGGCATATATAGAAGATAAAATGTTTTACAGGTCGGCTTTACAGATTCTGGGAATTGTTATTGTGTTAACACTAATAGGGATTATTGGTCTTGCCGCAACCGGGAAAACAATTCCTGAAGGATTAATTGCTATTGGCTCTACAGCAGTTGGTGTTTTTGCGGGATTATTTGCGACTAATAATCTTAAAAAGTAAGCCCTCCTCTGTTTTAGGTGGCATTCAGCTGAGTGCCATACCTGTACCTTAAAAGACGTTTATTGGACAAAACAACCATTATTTGTTGAGTCTATGGCTCATGGTATTCACAGTGCATATGTATAAAATACATCTGAAAAAACCGTTGAGAATGTCTAATAACCCACTCATTTTCGATAGTACTTTATAGTCCCCAATCGATCACGAATCAATGATTACCTTCATCTATTTTGCATTTCGGTGAGAATACAAGTACATTGCCGAACCTGGAGATCGGTTGGGAGAAGTTGAGAAGTTAGTTGACTGGGAATGCTTCTGTACACTTCGCAGGGGAGTGTGATATGTAAGTTGGATTGCGTAAAGCTTCGCACCCATCTGTTGCCAGAGACGCACGTTGTGGTAGAGTTACTCCGAAAGAATGGAGTAGCTTTACGCAATCCATAATCCAACTTACATGTCACACCCTCATAAGAAAAGGTGTTAATAGCAATTTTCAATATTTATTTACCATGCCAGGTATACCATATTCTATGTTCAGAATCAGAAGAGACGGTAATATATGCATTTTAGCAGTTTTTATTCTCCTCATACTAATATCTGCACCTGTATCCGCAGAAAGCCAGTGGGAAACTGCCATAATATCTGATAGTAATATTTCTGCGATTGCAGGGGTGGTATCTGGTAATAATATTGTGTATACGGGGGCATTTGGTGAGGCGATCAACCTTAGCACCCCACGGGGAGTATTTCTGTACTCAACAGACACCCATGATACAAAACTCATAGGTACTACTCCTGCAAACATGACACTTACAGGAGCAGATATCTCAGGAGATTATATCGTCTGGTTTGAAAGACCACAGGTGACATTTAATCTCTCTGAAGAAGAAACCGGCCAGAACAGGATCATTCTGTACTCTGTTACAGAGGATTCATCATCAACAATATACAGTTCAGAAGATGCTTCATGGCCGAAGGTCTCCGGGCAACAGGTAATCTGGTCAGACACTTCCGGGGATTCATATACAGAATATGTTATGCTCTATAATATCAGTTCAGAAAAAACAAAGGTTCTGTCGGGCATCTCGTCATCAGACGGAGCAGGTATCGGATTCTATGGAGAGGATATTCTCTACCAGGACTCTAAGACACTGAATCTCTGCCTGTATAATATTCCTTCAGAAAAAAACACTATAGTCTCAAAACACATATACACGAATACTTCAGCTGTTTTTGCTGACAATTACGCTTTGGGCAGGGATTATGTAATTTTCACAAACCGCATAATGAACAAAACCGGTCCGGAAAAAGGTATCAGTAATGAACTGATCCTCTATACTATATCCACAGGTGAAACAAAATATATCAAATCGTCAACAGGCGAATTTGTGGATGAATTGTCTAAACAGGAGAAATCTGCCATCATTGATTATCCTTTTGCAGATCAGAACCGAGTTGGATGGGTTGATGTAACCGGGATATCGAAGTCTGTAATAAAAATCCTCAATCCGGTGACTGGTGAAGTTTCCTCTATTCATACAGATTACTTTGTGGCATTCCCGCATCTGGATGAGAATTCTGCCGTCTGGGGAGATTCAACAGGCAAAATGATACTTGGTACAGAGAAAACTGGAAAAA
>DAOVRB010000283.1 GCA_030628325.1 Methanomicrobiaceae archaeon
AAGAGCAATGGGCCTCGTCTACTGTGGGGATGGACGGGACAGAGATCGGGTGGACCGTTGCCATGCCTGAATTCCAGGGCATGACCGAAATGATCACAATCGGGGTTGCAGAAGAGGGCAACAACGAGGCAGCTGAATCCGGGAGCCACGTTCCGGTTGAGAACAGAGTTAAAAAAATCGCCGGACGTGTAAAAAAGTGGCTTGATCTCAGGTCAAAAACACCCTCAGAACGAAAAATTGCATTTGTTTTGCACAACAAACCCTGTGCATCAGTCGAAGCGACAGTGGGTGCAGGGGCGCATCTTGATACGACTGAAAGTGTTGTCAGAATCTTAAGAGAGATGAAAAGGGAAGGCTACTCTGTCGAACACCCAAAAACCGGCGAAGAGCTTGTCGGCATGATACTCGAAAGAAAAGCCGTATCAGAATTCCGCTGGACTTCGGTTGAAGAGATTGTCAAAAAAGGCGGGGCACTTGATCTGGTTGAGACAGAAGAATACGGCAGATGGTTCTTTTCCCTTCCGGAAGGGGTACAGGAGAAGGTATGTCAGGCATGGGGCAGACCTCCCGGTGAAGAGATTGACGGTGTCCCCCCCGGAATGATCTATGATGGCAAAATTGTTGTAACCGGAATCAGACTGGGAAACGCCGTAGTCTGTGTCCAGCCAAAACGTGGGTGCGTCGGTTCAAGGTGTGACGGGCGTGCATGCAGGATTCTTCATGACCCGGAGATACCCCCGACACACCAATATCTTGCCACCTACCATTACCTCGAAGAGACCTTTGGTGCGGATGTCATCATCCATGTCGGCACCCATGGAAACCTGGAGTTTCTGCCTGGCAAGAACGTGGCACTCTCTGATGAATGTTTCCCGGATATCGCGACAGGCAACATGCCGCACCTCTATATCTACAACTCTGACAATCCGCCTGAAGGCACAACTGCCAAAAGAAGGGCATACGCCACGATCATCGACCACATGCAGACGGTGATGACCGAAAGCGGCCTTTATGCTGAATTAAAGGAACTTGAAGAGCAGATTTCAGATTACCAGAGAGCAGAGGGAACCGATAAGGCCCGGGCCCATGCCCTCACGCACACCATACCAGACCTGATAATTCAGGCAGGAATCGCAGAAACCATCGGGCTCGAGGAGATGATGAAAAACGGGACCCCGTTTGAGGAAATAGTCAGTGCTGCACACGGTGTCATCACAATGATGTACAATACACAGATACCCGATGGCATGCACATATTCGGGGAGATGCCTGAAGGTGAGAGGCTGACCGGGTTCATACACACAGTCCTCAGATATGACGGGATGGTAAGAGAGTGTATTATGCAGATGACGGGCAGTGATACACCTGTTTCTGAAGCAGACAGCAGGCTTCTTCTGGATATTGACACCGCAGGAAAAGCACTGATTGAGGCAATACTGGGCGGGCGTGACCCTCTGGAATCTGCAAGTGAAATACTGGGCGAACGCCTGGTACACCCGGATGAGGAGGGATTACTAAGTATACGCGATGCGGTTCTGGACATCTCCTCCCGGGTAGATGCTTCAGAGGAGATTAAAAGCCTGCTTCATGCGATTGACGCCGGTTTTGTGGAACCCGGCCCCTCCGGTCTGGTTACAAGGGGAAATATAGAAGTGCTCCCGACAGGCAGGAATTTCTATTCACTTGACCCGTTTCGGGTACCCACAAAGGCCGCATGGCGGATTGGAATGAGGCTTGCAGACGAAGTCATCAGTAAGTACAGGGCAGAATACAACGCATACCCGGAAAATATCGCTTTCTACTGGATGGCTTCAGATATTATGTGGGCAGACGGCGAACAGTTTGCCCAGCTCCTTGCACTGATTGGAGCCGAACCGGTCTGGAAAAACGGCAAAGTCCGCTCATACCGCCTGCTTACACCGGAAGAACTCGGCCGCCCGCGTATTGATGTAACTGTCAGGACAAGTGGCATTCTCAGGGATAATTTCTATTCATGTATTGAAATTCTTGATGATGCCATCTGTGAGGTGGCGGCACTGGACGAGCCCGAAGATGTGAACTATATCAGGAAACACACCACCGAGTCAGGGAGTACAGAAAGGATCTTCGGGGCCAGGCCGGGGACGTACGGCAATGGGGTCAATCTCGCGGTTTACTCCTCATCATGGAAAGAAGAAGCAGATCTGGCCGATGTATTTGTGAGATGGAACAGTTACAGCTATGGCAGGGATAATTACGGGGCACTCTCTGAAGACGGACTCACCGGGCAGCTGCAGACGGTTGATCTCAGTTTTAACAAAACTGTCACAGATGAATATGATCTCCTTGGCTGCTGCTGCTATTTCGGGACGCACGGGGGTCTGACTGCCGCAGCAAGAAATCTCTCACATAAGGAGATCCCTATTTATTATGGCGATACAAGGGAGCAGGACAAAATTGAAGTCAGGACAATTGCAGATGAGATCAGACGGGTTGTCACGACAAAACTCTTAAACCCAAAGTGGATCTCAGGTATGCGCCGCCACGGGTATAAGGGTGCAGGTGACATTTCCGGCCGGATTACCCATTTATATGGCTGGGAAGCCACAACACAGGAGGTTGACGACCGGATCTTTGACGATGTTACAAGGACATTTGTGCTTGATGAAGAGATGCGGGAGTTCTTTGAAGAGCATAATCCATGGGCGCTTGAGGAGATCGGGAGACGACTTCTTGAAGCAGAAGGGCGTGGATTGTGGAATGCCGACCCGGAAGTGCTCAGTGGACTCAGGGAAGCATACCTTGAAATTGAGGGCTGTATTGAAGAAAGAACCGGTGAT
>DAOVRB010000293.1 GCA_030628325.1 Methanomicrobiaceae archaeon
GTGCAGTACAATATTTATTCTGTCTCTGCTGAGGGTACCCAGATTTACCCATGAAGTATCTGGTCTGGGTGTTCCGAATAAAATATCAGAACACTCAGTTGCCATCATAGAACCGCCCCACCCGTCAGAGAGAGATGTTCTCAGTGCATGCAGGAGAATGTTTACATAGTCTGCGCCAACACCCATGTGAATTCTGTGCATGGCTTCAACGATCTCTCTGTCCACGCCTCTTGGGAATATGCCTGCCTTCTTCCACATCTCCTTTGTTTTTTCCGGTGCTCTTTCTGATGTCTGAATTCTGTTCTTGATTGTCCCGAATTCTTCGAGCATCGCGAGTGCCAGGTCTTTTGCAATCTCTTCTTTCTCTCTCTCTTTTGTGTCTATACCATATTCGCAGGCGATAACTCTTAATTTTTCATCATCAGTGATCTGATATCCCTGTGCAGTTCCTTCTGCAGTATCCAGCATTACCTCAAGGATCTCTCTTCCATGATCTGAATGAGCAGCCGCACCAACTGAGAGGTCATCCAGTATATTTCTTGCAACTATGAGGTCTGCCGTCGCACCACAGACACCACGTGTCGGTCCCTCATTGAATGGATCGATTCTGCACGGACCCATTGTACACCTGTTGCAGCAGACACCCAGCTGTCCAAATCCGCACTGTGGCTGTTGATCTGCAAGTCTCTCCCATGCCGTTTCGATGCCGTCCTGCATCGCCTTTTCAATCATCTCCTGGTCGGTCCTGTCCAGGGCTCTCTTCTCTGCTTCCTCTTTTGAGGCAGCCGGATCACAATACATTTTCTTCATCTCCTTTTAGTTCTCCTTAAATAGTCACAAATCTGCTAATTCTCCCATAATCATCCTGAATGCGGTGATATTTTCCGGAATTTCCGGCAGTTCCACTTCTGTATCTCTGGATTTGATTAATTTTACTGTAAAATTCTGTCTGCTCTTGCGAATGAGGATATTAACGTCACCAAACTCCAATGCGCCGGTCTTACATGCTTCAGCACATGCAGGAATCATTCCTTTTTTCTGCCTGTCAATACAATTGTCACATTTTGCGTTTACTTCCCGTCCGATGTCCACCTGGTACACATTCCTGAACTCAATAACACCAAACGGACACGCAAATGCACAGACTCCACACCGGATACATTTGCTGTAGTTTACAATGACAGAACCGGTTTCGTCATCCCTGTACAACGCCTCTGTAGGGCAGACCTGCATGCAGGGAGCCGGGTCACAATGTATGCAGCGGTTGGGAAATGTCAGGTAATTCTCAGCTACTTCAACATGAATGCGCGGCTTTGAGACTGGATCTTCCTTAATCGCTTCAAATAAATTTCTGCTCTCTGAATGCTCTATTGCACAGGCAACTTCACAATGCCGACACCCGATACAACGCTCAGGCTTTACTAAAACAGTTCTCATACTTTTTCTCTCCATCTCCCCGAATTCTCCGGTTTAGATGAAGGTGTTGCATGAATCAGATGTAGATCTTACTCTCGGATTGTCACTGTTATTATTGTAAATAAAACCCGGATTTCATTTATTTGTCTGTAATGTGATATTCTGAAGAATCCACACCCTGAGATTCATGCGCCAGATTCAAATCTAAACTTTCAGTTATAGCCAATCATTCTCATACGCATGTATATACCTTTTGGTGGTTGTGTTGTAGAAATGCGGACTCTGTCCATCCGGTTCGGATCTCTCAGGACACAGTAATTATCAGCAACCGGATTATCCCCGCCACACTCCTTTAAACCCACCCCCTGATCTGTGATCAGTCACATGAGGAATGGGTGAGCATCCCTCATCTTCCGACTGTTGTATGTACTGCGGGAAAAAACAGTGAAAATCAGGGATCAGACACCTGGAGAAGAGTCATCATTAATAACCACGATTTCCGATAGGTATATTATGAAAAATTTTGGAATTGCTGCACTGTTTCTGGTTGCGGCTCTTTTAGTCTCCGGGTGCACAACTGATCAGGGAGAAATCAATACAGACCTGCTGAGCGGAGATGTGGCAGAGGGAATTACCGATGCTGTCGGTGATCTTGGGGAACTATCCGGGCAGTTTATCGGTGATGAGACGAGGGAATCCGGTTCAGAGGGTGTGGCTACCGGTACCGGAGGGGAATGGGTTTTCTGGAATAGTGATGATTATGAGTTTGATATCTCCAAAGGAGGCTATTCCAACTACAGACCCAACCTAAACGGAGTCCTGTTTAAGGATCTGAAGATTGAGATTAAAACAGAAAACGATGCTCCTGTTGATTTAAGGATTTCAACCGCCAGCCAGCTTGATGAGTATATAGAAAACTGGGGGAATTATTATGAACACGGGACTTCATCATCATTCGATCGAAATGCTGCCGGATATGTCGGGTTTTATGGCGGAATCACAGATGAGATTATCGAGAAGCACGGTGATGAGGGGCTTGTCGTCATAGTCGAACCCCATGTAGACATGCCTGCAAAGGGAACAATAAGGATTTACTATAAAACCTGATTTAGGATTGTAAAATTGCCTGAAATATTCTTGTTTGCCTGATTGCCGGAGCATTGCATCAATCCGGCAATTTTTAATCTTATAGTTACGAACGTCACTTTTTGAACTAATGTAAATGAAAGCTACAACTGCCTCAGTCCATAACAGCTGAATTGATCTATCTGGAGCAGGGGAGGGATATGTGACGTCTATGGAGCAGATAA
>DAOVRB010000096.1 GCA_030628325.1 Methanomicrobiaceae archaeon
TCCTCGAGCGTTGTCTTCCCCTCGTGCGCCGCCATGATGCCGAGCAGGGTGTTGGCATGGAGATTCTGGCTCACCTTGAGAATATGCCTGACGTTCCCGGAGAACGGCGGGGAGACGAGAACGGCGACCTTCGTCGCTTCCGTATAGCCGTCTGGCAGGCGGGCAGCAGGGTTTGCATCCGCAGGTGAGGCGTCGACCGCGACACCGTTTCGCTCCAGCGCTTCGATAAACAGGCCACGTGCCCAGGCGGAGGAATCAGGCACAGTCCAGGTCCGGAGCAGAGGCGCCCGTCCCGCCGGGATTAAGCCCGTCAGTGTAATGGTGCCGTCCTCTTCGCTGATCGTGATCGCGGCTTCTGTCCCGCCGGTGACCACTTCAGAGACGACGTTATAGAGGGTCGTGTTCGGCCGCATTGCAACCGACGCCGGAGTCCCGTCCTCCGGTCCCGGGGTGATTAAGAGATCAATGAAGTTATCGTTGATCAGCACCGGAGTGACCGGCTCCGGGCTGTCGAGGGTCTCCGGCTGAAAGAGCCGGTCGTCGATGACCACATCAGAGACACGGGTGATCCCCGCAACCGCCACCTGCGCCGCAAGGTCATTGAGGCCGGCAAGGGTATTGGTGTTTGTAAGCGTCGCGTCAGGCAGGACATTCGCATCGCCGTGGTCCGAGTCGGTCCATGCGATCGTGTCGTCGGGGAGCGTCCTTCCGCCCATCGTCAGGTCGCCGGATGCGACGAGGACGAGGGTGTCACCGACGAGATAGACAGGCGTCCTGAACCGGTAGTCCGGGCCGAGCAGCTCCATCGCTGCGGCAGTGGTGAAGAGCTTGACCGTTGAGCCGGGGGTAAAGCACATATCCTGGTTTTTCGATGCAAGCTGCTCGCCGGTGGAGAGATCCACCACCTCCCATCCCCAGGTGGCGTGGGCATAGAGAGGCTTTTCCGTGATCGCGGCAACTCCGGAGGGTGTCGGTGTCGATGTCGATGGTGATGATGATGATGATGGCGATACCATGCAACCGGCGATGGCGGCGGATGCGATGACGAGAGCGAGAATCGCAATATAATACAACCTGTGTCTCATACTGGAAAATACGGCTGACGCATAAATAATACTCTCGGTATGTATGGTATGTATGGCGGGGAAGGTGAATACACCTGGGTTAAGATCATAATATGTCATCCACTGATCAGCCCTGTCGATCTCCACTGATCAGCGGCCGTGTCCTCAGCGATTCGTAGCCCCCCGGCCTCTTCTCTTCTTTAAAATGACACAGGCAGGCTCAACAAACAGTGCAGTCATTGTATTCGGCAAAAATCCTCAAAAGTATTTCACCAATGCTATTGTAAGAATCGGCCGTTTCAAAGAAGAACACATTATTATTGGGGATAAATTTATCCAGGGGAATCTTTTCAGCCAGCTGGAAGAGGCAGAAGAAGCGATTAAGGGTTTTATCAACGTCAGATATGATATCTCAGGGGATTCATTTAAACGAAAAGAGATCTGGGATTATCCTATTAAGGCAATAAGAGAGGCCTTACTTAATTCTGTTGTTCACCGGGACTATTTTATGTCCAACAGGCAGACACAGATTAAGATCTTTGATGATTATATCTGGTTTCATAATCCCGGCGGCCTTCCGGAAGGTATCACAATTGATGACCTTATGAGGCTCCATTCATCTTTTCCCCGCAATCCGCTAATTGCAAATGTTATGTACAGGTCGGATTTTATTGAAGCCTGGGGTACGGGTATTGTGAGGATATGTTCTGCACTTTTGGAAGCAGGATTGCTGCCGCCTGAGTTTAAAGAAGAGATGGGAGGATTTTCCGTTTACTTCAGGAGATGTGTCGATATCGAATCCCTGACAAAAGGTCAGGATCTCAATAATCGCCAGAAGAAGGCGGTAGAGTATGTTATTGCAAATGACGAGATTTCGAACAGAATCTACCAGGAATTAAACTCAGTTTCGAGAGTAACTGCAATAAGAGATCTTAATGAGCTTGTATCAATGGAAATCCTTAAACGGTCAGGCAAAGGAAAAGCGATCGTTTATAGGATCCAGATTTAGAATTCATGCTGGTTGTGATCCATTTGTGATCCATTGGTACGTGCTTCAACAACATCAGAGACACAACCCCACCATTCATCATTGAACCATGTTCTCTTTATTTTGCTATCCTGAAAAACGATGATCTTATTTTCCATTAGTTGATCTCCTGCACCGCAACGCTTTCAAATCCAAAGATATCCACAGGTTTTACGCAGACCTTTCGTAAACCCTGTTTTTTAAGCACTATCAGCTTTGCGCTCTTTTATGACCCTGTATGGGTCATCATCATTGAACGTGTTGTCCCCGTAATCCTGTCATTGACACCATTACAATTACATTGCCTCATAATTTTAGGCAGCCGCATAACAATTTGCTATGCCCATCCCAGTGCTTTTTATTACTGGAACTAATATCCTCTTATAATGTAACTCTTCAAATCTAACCCTTCAAATTGATCTGATCGGTTCCACGATTCTGGTAAATCGGATGCGGAAAATAACTGAGATTTTAGAGAAGAGCCATTTGGTTCCCAAACGAATACAAACAATTCAGTGATTTTGTTAAACTTCCCACCGCCCATTTATTGTGCAGTCTTCCCGGGTCGTCAGAGCTCACCTTTTTGCTCTTCGTGGATCTGCCTGCCTTTTTTTGGCAGTGAGGCGATATTGCTGAAGCCGACTGAAGGGCTTTTCAGGTATTGTGAATTCAATATATTCATCAGCCAGCAACTGCCGAATGACTTTATTGAGCTGGCCGGAGACCGACTTTTGTCCCAATCCAGAGGATATCACGGACTTTGCCATAGGGCCATGACGCAACAAATTGATAACACGGGTTTCCATTGAGTCTGGCCGTGACTCTGGCCGTGACTCTGGCTGTGGTCTGAATTCAGCTGTGAACACAGGACGCCTGAATGTAGTAGTCACCCAGGATTCAGAAACCTCGATATCCGGTTCTGCCAACTCAGGTACTGTATCTGCACAGAACCACACCATCTCAGGGATAGCAGGGTCATCGAATAATGATACGGTTGTGATCCTGTCTGGGGTGAAAGGTACGAAATAAAAACCGGGTGAAATGAAAGCTGAACATACGCCTGTTACGCCTATAGACTGGAAAAATATAGCAGGACTGCGTGCCGTTCTGGTTTATGCATATTTGCGAATTGATGATGAAATTTTGTGGGACATTATTCAGAATAAACTTGAAAACCTTAAATATGCGATTTTGAAGATGTCTGACTGAAAAATGTAATAAAATCTTAAAATCCTAAATTTTATTTCTGGCAGATACCTGCCCGACTTTTGTTGAAAGTTTTGTTTCCAGATCATCCTCAGGAGTATAAAATTCCATTCCACCATCTGAATGGACTGTCTTTAAAATCCCGGAGAGGGCTTTAGAGAGCTTTTGGGCCGCTGAATGAGACATATAAATTCTTGTACCTTTTATGTGCATCTTTCCGTCATCTTTTTTTATTCCCGGCATCTCCAGAAAATCAATATACAGATCCCTGTGGGTTGCCTGTACATATGCAAGATTGGAATAAGCACTGGAAGAAATATCAGTCATTAGATCTTCCGTGTTGTACTTATACATCTCACTGATGTCTATTGTCATTGATTTGGCATCTGCTTTCTTAGTATTCTCTCTCATATCTATGCACTCACTGAAATTATCCTGTATTCATTATCATCTGTGCTCTTAATTTCTGGATTTGCCTTCCAGTTGTTAGTATTTGCAATTGCTTTTGGTTCATATTTTTCTCTGAGCACTGAATTATAATAATCACTGACTGCCATATTCATGCAGTCTGTTCCGTCACGATCATCAAGCATTGCATATGCCAGAAATGAAAGTGCTGCAAACTTTTTGGACCCGACTCTGACTCTGTATATCGGATGTTTTTCATCGCCTTTCTTCTCTATAAGCCCAAGAATTAATAATTTTTTAAGAGCATCATAGATTGATTTTTCAGATTTTCCAGTAACATCTACAAGATATTTCGGACGATAATCCATTGTAGGGTCTGCAACAAGCTCCTCAACAACTTTTGCAATTACTGTGTCACCAAATAAACCACCATACGGCTCATTAAGGTACATCTCCTCTTTGGCAGACAATACCGGCAAATCTTTTTTTGTCATCTCCTGTCTCCTGCACTTATTAGTTAAAGTGTATCAATAATAAATAATTACCGGATACCAGTAATTTTTTACAGCATTTCCCAATGTCTGTGATGAGGTACTTTTATAATCTCTTTGAAGCGCTTTTGTTTCTTATAGAACTGATATACGGAGCCTGTGATCTTCAGCAGGTTATATAACATTTTATGACATAAATCATCAGTAATATGAATTCTCCTCATATTGAACTGCTAAAAAAGCATGAAAATGAAATATTCAAAAATTTTGGGGTTTTCAAAATTGGTATCTTTGGATCTTTTGCAAGAGGAGAAGAAAAACCCAACAGCGATATAGATATATTTGTGGAGTTTTCACCAGGAAAGAAGACATTTGACAATTATATGGGTCTTAAATATTTTCTTGAGTCTCTCTTTAAAAGACGGGTTGATCTTGTAACATATGACGGGTTAAATCGTCATATAAGAGAGAGTGTTTTAAACGAGGTGGTATATGCCTCGTGAAATTGATCTGTATCTTTGCGACATTCTTGACGCAATAAAGAATATACAGGAGTATACATCAGAATTTACATATGATGATTTCACTTCCAGTCGTATGTGTGTTGATGCAGTTATCAAAAATTTTCTGATAATCGGTGAGGCGGTAAAAAAAATTCCGGGTGAAATGAAATCAGAACATACTTCCACAGACTGGAAAAATATAGCAGGGCTGCGTGATGTCCTCGTGCATGCATATTTCCGGATTGATGATGAAATTTTGTGGGACATTATTCAGAATAAACTTGAAAACCTTAAATATGCGATTTTGAAGATGTCTGACTGAAAAATTTTAGACTATCAGACTCTTCTCCATATTTCTATTCCTTTTCTGATGCTTTCCTCATCGACATCTGAATAGTTTATTCCTGCACTGTTATCTCCGCCACCGTTGAAACAGAAAGGATGGTCCGGAAGAAGAGCGTCATTTTTCTCCATTATCTCCATTGCTTTTTCAGATAATTCCGTTGAGGGTGAACCATCGGGAAGAGTAAGCTATGTGAACCCTAAACTCCCGTTGATTTTAGGCACATGGATCTAAAACGGTTAGAATATTGAATTTGCAGCCATTATTGGTTGTTTTTTCAAAAATTATGCGCCTATAATTTAGGCACACGATGGGGCCGATTTTGATCTAATTTTCCAGCCAATAATGCCCCAGATTTTAAAAGAATAGCCTACACGCCA
>DAOVRB010000199.1 GCA_030628325.1 Methanomicrobiaceae archaeon
ACGGTCAGGCAAACTGCCGTTCACAGTCATTCTGCAGGACCCTGACGGCAACAGTGCAATAATCAGTCCAAAAGCTGTAAAATCTGAATTTATTGAGATCATAGCAGAAAAAGAGTGATGAGATCCGGATCAGGTAAAACGGACCCCCTCCTTATTCCCGGTTCCCAATCCCTCAGATGTCAGGCAGAACTCTCCTGCCCGGCAATGCGATCCCTCCCGCCTTCGCAGTAACCAATGGCAATTACTCCCGGATTGCAGATACGGGCTGACAGGAGAGAACAATACACAACATAAAAAAAACTTTTTTAGTGAAGATCATGTTAGGCATTTTCAGCAGGAAAAAAGCAGAGGCTAAAATCGCAGAACTGCAGGCAACAGTGGATGATCTTGAATCACAGAATGCAAAATTAAGAGAACGCCTCTCAAAGAGGGATGACAAATCCAGAAGGGCAGCTTCTGAGAGACAGGACGTTGAAACTACCCTCCACATGGCTGAAAACAGAATCCAGGTGCTTGAGCATGAACTTGTCATCAAAAAAGAAGAGGCAGCCAGTAAGATCACTTTCAGGAATACAGAAACACTCTCTAAAAAAAATATGCAGGATGCCATAGCTAAGATCAGATCAGTCAGTTCACCTGCAGAAACGCTCGTTACCATATACATCCCACCGGGTCAGTTGACGGGTGACCTCTCCATGTTTGACTCCACAGGACTGGCAGAAACAGGTGCTGCACCACTTATTGATAATATACACTCCACAACCGGCCTTGTTATATTCCATGACAGAGGCGTACCCTCCAGTATATCCACCATCATAGCACCACCCCTCCCTGTCACAAAAACCGGGATTTCCACTGGCAGCACTTTTGATACCGCACATCTTAGAGATCTGACAGAGAGTGACATTATCACAATAGTCGTCATTGCACATGCCGGCGAGACGTTTATCGGCATCGCAGACGGCGACCGGTTTGTTGACCACAAAATCATCAGGAGCAGTGTCAAGGAGAAGCACACAAAAGGCGGATGGAGCCAGCGCAGGTTTGAACGCTTAAGAGAAGAGGATATCAGTAACCACATCAGAAAGGCAAAAGAGGCATTTGAAGAGATGGCAGAGAGCTGCAAAGGCCAGGCAGGAATGGTTATTACTGCAGGGGACAGGGCAATTGCAGGAGAAATTACAGGAGATTCAGAGATACCCACACTATTCAGACCGACAGACATCAGAGTTGAGAAGCGCAATCCGGAAAAAGTCTTAAAAGAGATTAAGTCTGTCAGGGTGTACGAACTTCCGTAACCGGAGTCTCAAATTTTCTGTCAGTATTTCCCGTAACCTGATGCAGAAGTCTCTTAAAAATAGTATTTATCCGGGATTTGGTCTCACTCAAAAGCCGTGCCTTTCAGCCTGACACCCGGCTCATCTGTGATTTTGCCCACCACTTTTCCATCAGGGACGAGACATAATACCGTACTAACGCTCTCCTCAGGCACAACAAAGAGATATCCCATACCCATATTGAAGGTGCGGTACATCTCATCTTCAGCAACACCACCGGTCTCAGAAATCCACTCAAATATTGGCTGCGGCTCAATCGGGTCTGTGATATCAAAACCATAGTCGCCCAGGCGTTTTAAGTTGCGCAGACCTCCGCCTGTGATATGGCACATGCCATGCACTTCACAGGCAGCAGTAACTCTCAGCACTTCGCTGTATATACGGGTCGGCAGCAGCAGTTCTTCACCAAGAGTCTTTCCCCACTCCATCATGTCGGTGTAAGCGGAACAGGTATCCACAATTTTCCTTGCAAGAGTGAGACCGTTTGAATGGACACCACTGGAAGGGAGACCAATGATGACATCACCTGCAGTAATAGCCTCACCGGATATAATATTCTCTTTCTTCTGAACACCAAGACAGGTACCTGCGAGGTCAAGTCCGTTTACAAGACCCTTTAAGGTAGCCGTCTCACCTCCGATTAAGTTCATGTTTGACAGCCGGGCACCTTCGTTTAAGCCCTTTCCAATCTGTTTCATCTTATCAATGGAGAGGCTGTCAGTTGCAATATAATCTACAAACGCAACAGGTTCCATGTTCATGACATAGAGGTCGTTCACATTCATCGCGATGCAGTCGATCCCGAGGGTGGACCAGTCTTTCATCTCATCTGCGATGAGCATCTTTGTTCCGACACCGTCAACTGCAAGAGCAAGTGCATAATCCCCAAACTCAATTAACCCTGCAAAGTGCCCGAGACCACCGAGCATTGAGAAGTCGCCGGAACGCCTGAATGTCAGTTGTTCAACAAGCACTTTAACTGCAGTTGCCTCAAGGTCAATATCCACACCGGCTTCTGCATAGGTGTATCCTTTTTTATCCGGATTATTCATCAGTTATCTCCTTTGAGAGCCCAAACTCATCATGAAGCACCCTGAGCGCACACGGGCCGTCCTCACGTCTGACAACAAAGGAGACGTTCACCTCTGACGAACCCTGTGAGATCATCATGACATTCACTTCTGCGTTGCCAAGCGCAGTAAATATTCTCCCTGAGATGCCGGGCGAACCTGCCATACCCACACCAACCACTGCAACAGCGATTACATCCCTGTCATATGTAACCTCGCGGACATACCCGTTCTTCTTAACCAGAGTTAACGCTTCAATGGCGGCGTTGAGGTGTTCATCATCAACGATGATGGAGATATTCGCTTCAGACGAACCCTGAGAGATCATCATAACATTAATCTCTCTCTCTGCAAGAGAAGAGAAGATCGCGTGTGCGCCTCCGGGCCGGCCTGTCATCTGGGCGCCCGATATGTTGATTAGTGAGACCTTTTCAATATATGAGATCGCCTTTACCACACGTTTGTCACGGTGTTCTGACCTTAGTACACAACTTCCGGGGTGTGAGGGGTTGAACGTATTCTTCACCCGTACAAGGATATCCTTCTGCATGGCAGGCTCAATGGAACGCGGATGGAGCACTTTTGCACCAAAGTACGAGAGTTCCATCGCCTCAAGGTACGATACATCAGAGAGTACCCTTGCATCCTCAATAATCCTGGGGTCTGCTGTCATAACACCATCGACATCAGTCCAGATCCAGATCTCGTCAGCGTCAATTGCCGCGCCGATTATTGCGCCGGAGTAGTCCGAACCACTTCTGCCTAAGGTGGTCACGATACCATCCCGGGTGCATCCCATATAACCCATGATCACAGGCACTGAATCCACAAGGAGCGGCACCACACGGCTTTTTATGTGGTTTTCACTCTCAGGCAGTACCTCTGCGCACCCGTGCCTGCCATTTGTGATAATGCCAGCCTCACACCCGTTTAAGGCTGATGAATTTACGCCTGCTTCACGAAGCGCTGCACTCAGAATTATTGCAGAGAGTCTCTCACCAAATGAGATGATATAATCAAAAGAACGTGGAGTGAGTTCACGAAGATTGTACACCGCAGTCAGGATATTTTTGAGGTTGCAGAGACAGTCGTTAATAACAACCATAACTGCCTCCGTTTCACCAGGTGCAACCTCATTTAAGACTTTTTCATGCCGTGTGCTCATAGAGTGGATGAACATATCAATCGGGGGTCTGTCGTGCGCTTCCACTACTTCTGCAGCAATTGCGTGAAGCTGATCTGTGACACCGGACATGGCTGAGACTACCACTGCAA
>DAOVRB010000074.1 GCA_030628325.1 Methanomicrobiaceae archaeon
TGGCCCCTCTAACAGGTCTGCAACACGTCTGTCATCAATTCTGACCACTGCGGTTATGAAGTCCTCTACGTTAAGGTCCAGCTGCCTGCGCATCTCCTGAAGCCGGCGTACGACTTCACGTGCGAAACCTTCTGCCTCAAGATCTTCTGTGAGTGCGACATCCACGCATACAGTCGCGTCTGTCATCTCTGCTGAAAAGACATCTTCAGGTAACTGCTCATTGAAAGTTACATGTTTTTTGCTAATCATAAAGCCGGAAACTTCAGCAGTTTCTGAGCTCTCTATCTGCAGTTTTAGCGAATCCGCATCAGCCATTTCAATTGCAGTTTTAACCTTCGGACCTTCTTTTCCGAATTCCGGACCTATGGCACGCATCACCGGTTCAGCACTCCAGCCCATCCTCTCCCAGGTTCCCTTTATGACTGTGACACTCCGGCTGTTTGCCCGCGCTTTGCAGAGTTCGTTCATGCTGAGAATCGCAGACTCAACCGCGTCTGAACCGGTGATCACAATGGCTTCGCCGATAGGCCAGCGGAGTTTTCTCCTGCCGTCCTGTCTTGCAGTTGCGGTTGCCTCATCAAAAGAGCGGACGATTGCCATCTCTTCTTCAAGTCCTGCATCCCGCAACTCTTCTTCTCCGGTGAACCAGTCCTGCATATGTACGCTTGCAGGGTCACCCTCCATCTTCAGGTTTTCGTAAATGCTTTCTGCGATGTGCGGAGTGAAAGGCGCCATTATGCCGACAAGTCTTCTCATGAGATAGTACATTGTCTCATATGCCTGCCGTTTTTCAACAGAGTCATCCTCAAGCCACATGCGTGGTCGTATGAGTTGTACATACCAGCGTGAAATATCCTCAAGAACCGTATGAATGATGTTTCTTGTGACACGGTGGAGCTGGCACTCCTCAATATCTGCAGAGACCTCTTCTGCAAGTGTGTTAATCCGTGAGATGATCCACCGGTCTTCGTCAGGCATCTCATTGTGATGTGCTGTTACATACTCGCCGTTCCATGTACCGTCTGCGGCGGTTTCGGGTTTAAACCCGTCAAGGATCATGTATGGCAGAGGGAATCTGTATACGTTCCAGAGGATGTTTACAGCCCGGTTTGTGGTTTTTATACCGTCCCAGCTGAACTTGAGATCGTCCCAGGGTGCGCTTGCAGAGAGTATATACAGGCGGAGAACGTCCACTCCCACCTTATCAATAACCTCTTCCGGAGAGATTACATTCCCTGCTGATTTGCTCATCTTCCGCCCCTCGGCGTCCAGAGCAAAGCCGTGCATCAGGACATTTTTGTAGGGGGAAGTGTCAAATGCGATTGTGGATGCGCCAAGCTGGGAGTAGAACCATCCTCTTGTCTGGTCCTGTCCTTCTGTGATGAAGTCTGCGGGCCAGAGCTCTTCAAACGCCTCTTTTTCTCTGGGGAAGTTCAGTGTTGCCCATGATGCCACAGCAGAGTCAAACCAGACATCAAAGATATCCTCCACTCGGGACATTGTTTTGCCACACTCACAGGCTACAGTGATCTCGTCCACATACGGACGGTGGGGGTCGGTCAGAGATGCACCACTGGCTTCGTTCAGTTCGGCGACAGTACCAAATACCCTCTGCCTGTCACAGGTTTCACACTGCCACACCGGAATCGGGATGCCCCAGTAACGCTGGCGTGATATGCACCAGTCGCGAGCCTCTGAGACAAAGTCGTGGAACCGTGCACTCCCTGCCCATTCAGGATACCAGTTCACTTTCTTAATCTCAGAGAGCATCTTCTCTTTAATTCTGGGGATTGCGAGGAACCACTGTTCGGTGGATATGGATATAATCGGTGTTTTGCACCGCCAGCAGTGGCCATAACGGTGGCTGATTTTTGTGCCTGCAAGCAGGTGATCCCCGAGAGCTTCAATAATATCAGGGTCCGCGTCTTTGACGTACCTGCCTGCAAAGATCCCGGCTTCCTCTGTGAAGTGACCTGCGTGGTCTACAGGGCTTAAGGTGTCAAGCCCTTCTTTCTGCCCGACAAGATAATCGTCCCAGCCGTGACCCGGGGCGATGTGTACCATCCCGGTATTTTCCATGGTCACATGGTCTGCGGCGACTACACGGTGCTCAACCCTTTTCTGTGCCGGTATAAGGTCTGCAAGCGGGGAGTCGTAGACAGTACCTGCCAGATTCGTGCCTGCGGTGGTTTCAGTGACAGAGTAATCATTGTAGCGCCCTTTCCTGAGCACCTCTTCGACAAGGGGTTCGGCAATCCAGAGAATCTCCTCAAGTTCATCTTTCACCGCCTTCACACGGGCGTAGATGAATTCTTCTTTGACTGCAACAGCAACGTTTGCAGGCAGTGTCCACGGGGTTGTCGTCCAGATGACGAGGTATTCTTTTTCCCTGCCGCGGATGGGGAATTTGACGTATATTGATGGATCTGTTTCGTCACTGTATTCAACTTCAGAGTCTGCAATTGCAGTCTCACAGCGCGGACAGAGGTTTACCACACGATATCCCTGTTCAAGAAGCCCTTTCTCGTCTGCTTTCTTCACTGTCCACCATGCAGCCTCAATATATTCCGGTTTTAAGGTCTGGTACGGGTCACTGAAGTCCATCCAGACACCCAGGCCTTTGAACTGTTCGCTCATGAGATCCTTGTGGACGAGCGCAAATTCCTTGCATTTCTCAATGAACTCTGAAATACCGAACTCTTCAATGTCTTTTTTTGACTTGAATCCCAGTTCCTGCTCCACCCTGACTTCAATGGGGAGGCCGTGCATGTCGTATCCTGCCCTGTCAATCACATTGCGGCCAGTCATTCTCCTGTACCGGAGGACTGAATCTTTAATGATCTTGTTCCACGCTGTACCGAGATGGATATGGCCGGTGGTATATGGCGGACCGTCCACGAAAAAGAATGGTTTTTCTTCTTTACGAAGGTCTTTGACCTTTGCATAGGTGTCTTCCTCTGCCCAGAATTCCCGGACTGACGACTCCACCTCCTTAGCACTATAGCTGCCCGTGACCTCTTTCACCTGATCATCCCTCAAATATCTTTAGAACATTTGTTTTTATGGGAAAAAGTGTTTGTGAGTGAGACCCTCCCGATATCTCTTTTACGACAGATGCCGGAAATTCTGTTATGCAGATCGCAGTCATAGGTGCATCCGTGTGTACACCTGAAGAGAAAGAATGGGCTGAAACGGTTGGTTTCCTGATTGCAGGCAATCACGAGGTTCTTATCTGTGGTGGGCGTGGCGGCGTTATGGAAGCTGCGTGTGCGGGTGCGAAGAAAGACGGGGGGTGCACAACTGTGGGTATTATCCCGGGAACAGAAGGGGGAAATCCCTATCTTGATATTGTAATCCGAACCGGGCTTGGTATTGCACGCAACGCGGTAATCGTAAATTCGGCTGATAGTGTCATTGCAATTGGCGGGGGTGCGGGCACCCTCTCGGAGATAGCGATGGCGTTAAAACAGGGGATACCTGTCTTCGGACTGAAGACATGGGATATTGACGGGGTCTTTAAGTGTGAGACCCCGGAGGAGGCGGTGCTTATGGCAGTTCGCGCCGCACGCCTGTAGCACGGGTATCGTAACCGCCGAGGCGTGTAAGGATCGCTTTAAACTCCTCTGATGCGATGGTGTCAAAGAGCGCGGCAACCCGGCTGTCCTCCTCCAGTGTTTTTTTCCGGGTGACAAGTTCGTAGCGTTCTGTTCCGATCGGTACAAAGTTCAGACCCAGTGCTTTTGCTGTACTGTATACGCAGATGCCGCAGTCAGCCTCGCCTGTTCTGACTGCAAGTGCAACGCCGGAGTGGGTGGTAAATTCACGCTCATATCCTCTGATTTCGGATGAGTCTATCCCATGCTGCCTTAACAGGTAATCTAACAGGAGACGGGTGCCGGAACCCTTCTGGCGGTTTACAAATGTGTGTGTTGTAATATCATCAAATGAGAGACCGTCCCTTGAGACAACGCCCTGTTCTCTCTCTGCCACACAGAGAAGAACCAGTTCCTCGTTTGGCATGTATTTTTTTAGGAACTCAATATTGTATTCACCGTTATCAGAGAGAAGATGCATGGGGGCGGCATGACACTGGCCTTTTTTCAGTGTTAAGAGCCCGCCCATACTTCCGGTGTGGGTGGAGTGGAGATTAATGCCGTTTTTTTTCATCATATTTGCAAGGTGGTCCAGAACCGGATCATGGCTGCCGGTTATAAGGAGCGACTCTTTCGCAGTCTCGCGCGGTACCATGAGTATTACCTCCACCAGTTCTCCTGCAACCACACCTTCCTTTGCAGACGGTATCTGCATATAGGCATTTGCTCTTAAGAGGCTCATCTGCACGCCGGCACCCCTGGACTGTGGGGCGGCAACCCATTCGCCACCGATTTTTCCTACAGATAAGAGAACAAATTCATCTGTACCGATATCCGAGTGAAGGGTGGTTGTCAGGCGGGCGGAAATGGTCTCCTGTACTGGCGGGCAAAGCCCGTAGCTCTCAGCAAGAGTGGTTACGATCTCTCTTAATATGGTATAGCAGGCAAGGGGGTAGCCTGGTGTGCAGATGACTGGTTTCCCTTCAATCTGCCCGATAATCAGAGGTTTTGCGGGTTTTATCGCAACCCCGTGTATGAACACTTCACCAAGTTCTTCAATAATTCCTGCTGTGTAATCCCTTGTGCCTTTTGAGGAACCTGCGGAAATTATGAGTACATCGTTCTCTGAGATGCCTCTTCTGACTGCATCTCTGATTCTGTCACGGTCATCAGGGACGATATCGTATCTTTTTGTCTCTATTCCCAGTTCCTGCAGAACAGAGGCGGCCATCTGCATATTACTCTCAGGCACCTGCCCGGGTGCGGGCCGTATACCTGCATCCACGAGTTCGCTGCCTGTCGGGATGAGTCCCGTTTTAAGGGAGAGCACTTCCACTTCAGATATGCCGTATGAGACCAGGGCACCTATTTCAAAAGACCGGATCCTGTGACCTGCAGGCATGATCATCTCTGACTCTGCGATATCCTCGCCGACCGGACGTATATGCTGCCACGGGCTTGCTGCGGCACGGATGGTATAGGAATCCGGTCCCATGTCCACATCTTCAATCATAATGACCGCGTCATACCCGGAAGGGACGACGTTTCCGGTATTTACCACTTTAACATTTTTCAGGGTTACGGGGTTCTGTTCACCTGCCCCGATGGTCTCACTGCTCTGTACGGCAATACCGTCCATCGCTGAGAGGTGCAGTTCAGGAACCGAAAACCGTGCAAATATTGGTTCTGCCGTAATCCTGCCTGCCAGATGCTCTATTGAAACCAGTTCTGTTCTTTTTTTAATCTGAAATGATCTGATGCGGTTTTTTGCCTCTTTTAGTGAGACCAGTCCCAGGTAACGTTTTACCACAGGATCACTTCCACATCTTCGCCTGTTTCAAACCCTTCCAGTTCAGCAGGCACCCGGACAATCCCCTGGCTTCTGATCAGGGTGTTTAGCAGCCCTGATTTTCCAAAGACAGGTGTCGCAGAACTGCTGTCTGCATCTACAGTGACACGCACATAGTCCTCACGCCCTCTTGCAGAAGGGATGCTCTGCGTGAGTTTTGCATTCAGGATTTTATCTGCTCTGATTTTTCCGCTCATGCCTGCGAGGAGACTGCCTGCGAGTGCGATCAGTACAATATACGCAGATGCGGGGTGACCCGGGAGACCTATTATGGGTATCATTATTGGCATCGGTTTTTCTCCCGGTTCTTTTTCTTCTTCTTTCTCTGCCTGCCCTATGATTGTGGGTTTGCCCGGAGCGATTGCAATGCCGTGTACGAGAACAGTTCCCAGTTCGCCTACAATGTCAGCACACATGTCCCTGTCATCCTTTGAACTGCCGCCTGATAGCATGACCATATCACACTCTTTTATGGCTCTTTTCAGTGCTGATCTGAGGGCATCGCGGTCGTCTTTTATGATGCCGAAAGGCACAGGAATTCCGCCTCTTTCCAGCACAAATGCACTGCAGAGGTATGTATTGGCATCCCGTACCTGTGCGGCTTTTGGTGTCTCTGTCACCGGCACAAGTTCATTCCCTGTCGAGATGATGCCCACCTTTGGTTTTTTTATGACTGTGACAGTTGAGTGGCCGATCGCTGCAA
>DAOVRB010000251.1 GCA_030628325.1 Methanomicrobiaceae archaeon
CTACGTGGACTTTGCTGATGTGGATTACCGCCCGCTTGTTAAAAAATATGATAACTTAATCCTCGGAAGGACGATGTCAAAGGCATTCTCACTTGCAGGTCTGCGGGTGGGGTATGCCTTTATCCCGGAATGGTATAAGCCATACTATATGCGTGCAGAAACTCCTTTTGCCTTAAACTCCGTATCTGCTGCTGCAGCAGCAGGAGCTCTTTCTGACAGGGACCATGTAACACGGATACTTGAGCACGTACGCGTGTGGAGAGAGAAGTTCATTAATGAGACAAAATTCCCCGCATATCCAAGCGGTTCGAACTTTGTATTATTTGACGTAGCCCCTCTCACCGGTGAAGAGGCACTGGAACTGCTTGCAAAGAGAGGGATTGTTGTGCGGTCATGCACCAGTTTCCCGGACCTCGGTGACCACTATATCAGGGTAAATGTCGGCGATACATGGGAGAATGAACTTTTCCTAAAAGAGATTGAGAAGATATGATGCTGGGAATTACCGGGACTCCCGGCACAGGAAAGTCAACAGTCAGCACTCTCCTTAAAGATCGGGGATATCGCGTAATTCACCAGAACAATACTGTCGACGGATATATGATGGAGGATGATGTACAACGCCATACAGGTATCGTGGACACGGACGCATGGGCCAGAGATTTCACTCCGTCTGACGGTATCACTGAAGGCCACCTGACACACCTGCTGCCCTGTGACAGGGTTGTTGTACTTCGCTGCAGACCGGATATCCTCGAAGAAAGACTCAAAAAAAGAGGATACAAAGAAGATAAGATATCTGAAAACTGCGAGGCAGAAGCACTTGACGTAATTCTGATTGAAACAATTGAATGTCACCCCACAGAGGAGATCCTGGAACTGGACTGCACAGATATGACTCCGGCAGAGGTTGCCGATGCAATCGAGGCATTTATGCGTAAAGAACGCCCACCATCTCATGGATCAACAGACTGGTCAGAATTTCTTGGAAAATATCTATGACTCTTGACAATCTCCGCCCGTATACAGTTGGAATTTTTAAGCCCGTTGTCAGGGTAGCTATAAAACTGGGGCTGACTCCAAACACCTGCACGATAATAGCACTCATAGGTGCGGCTGCTGCAGGGGTTGCATTCTACCTGAATGAAGTCGCCCTTGGAGTTGTCATGGTCGCGGTTAATGCCGTTTTTGATGCCATTGACGGGGAGATTGCGAGGGAACATGGCACTGCAGGCCCGAAAGGGGATTTCCTTGACCACGCACTCGACAGGTATGCAGATATATTTATCATAACCGGTATTTTTGCCGGCCCTCTTGCTTCATGGCCGGAAGGTGTCTTTGCACTGACCGGAGTGCTTATGTCATCATATCTTGGGACACAGGCACAGGCGGTCGGTGTTGGCAGGTTTTACGGCGGAATACTGGGACGGGCAGACCGTCTCGTCCTCCTGATGCTTGCAGGTGTGCTGGATATAATAATCCCGTCAGGCGTGTACGGGATGCACAGCTTAGGATGGCTTCTTGTTATCTTTGGTGTACTTGGTCACTTTACTGCACTCCAGCGATTTGCCCATGTCTGGCGTGAAATTGACAGAAAAGATAATTAATCCAATATTTTTCTGATTACACAGGCTGTGCCAGACGTTTATTTGTATAGTGGGGAACATTCGCCACTCTAACTATCCACAACCGAAGTCAAAAGCTTCCTGCCTGTTTTGTAGTCATAATCTATACAGTCATAATACATTCTGACAAACAATTAGTAGGATATTCCAATATCAGGTAATATTCTCAGATCAGGTGATACTACATGAAAATAGCAGTCGCCTGTACAGGCAAAGGAGGTCCGGATGACAATGTCTCACCTGTTTTTGCAAGGTGCAGGACTTTTAGCATTCTTGAAATTGACGACGGGCAGATTACAGGGACAGAGATCATAAAAAATGAGATCTCTGATCTCCCAAAAAATGTAGGATATATATCTGCACAGGCGATTTCAGAAAAAGGAGTGGATATTGTCATTGCCGGATGCTTCGGCCCTAATGCCACAGCGGTTTTCAGGGACAACGGCGTTTCTCAGGTTGTCCTCCCGGATCTTACTGTGCATGATGCGGCATTAAAAGCCACTTCCATAAACAAGGAAGAATGTTATGGCACCCTGAATGAGAATATTAATCTGAGAAATAGTGATAGCACTGCAGGAAACCGGACAATCATGCAGGATAACTTAAACAGACCATTTGTCATCCCGTTTATCTGCCCAAAGTGCAGTTGTACCATGCCAAGAAAACCGGCAGTGACCTCAATGAAATGTCCAAATTGTGGCAGTGATATGAACTGATTTGAGACGTTATAGTTAAAAACGCCACTTTTTGAACTATAGTGGCGAACATTTAACACTCTAAGAAGAAAACCAAATATTCCAGGAAGTCTGGTTTTAGACGTTAAGTGAAAGACCAGGCAAATTCGGGAACGAGTTTTGGGTGGAGAACAATTAATAATAATAAATTCCTATTTTAGGATAATATCATGATCTCTCTTCTGTATGTTGATGACGAACCTGCTCTCCTGGATATTACAAAAATATTTCTCGAAAAACACGGTGAATTCCGGGTGGATACAGTTGAATCAGCACCAGAGGCGATGCAAAAACTGCAGGCAGTATCCTACGACGCCATAATCTCTGATTATGAAATGCCGGAGATGAACGGGATCGACTTCTTAAAAGAAATTCGCTCAGGGGGAAACGAGATGCCTTTCATTATTTTTACCGGAAAAGGCAGAGAGAATGTGGTGATCGAAGCCTTAAATAGCGGGGCCGATTTTTACATCCAGAAAGGTGGAGAGGCAAAATCACAGTTTGCAGAGTTATCGCATAAAATCCGGCAGGCCGTTGAGAAGAAACTAGCGGAAAAGGAACTAATTCGTTCTGAGACGTTATATAAGACCATTTTTGAATATACCAGTTCACCAACAGCAATTCTCAATGAGGATATGTCCTTTGTAAAGGTAAACAGTAAAATGGCAGAACTTCTGGGTCATTCAAAAGAGGATATTGAGAGTAAGAGAAAATGGACGGAATTCATAGTAAAGGAAGATCTCAGCAGGATGGTAAAGTACCACCAGACCAGAAGAGATGATC
>DAOVRB010000119.1 GCA_030628325.1 Methanomicrobiaceae archaeon
ATACACAATGTAAAAAGGATGCAGAAGATTGGTATTATTAATATTGACTTCATCATTGATGTTTTTTAGAACGTAAATCACACCTGGAGGAACTTCATCACCGTATCCCCTCACAACAGCGTGCATGCCGAAAGGAGTCCTCTCCAAATCAGGGTTTTCTTTAATATAACTCAAAAGATCAATTCTGAATTCATTAAGACCAAGATCCATAATGGAGATCCCACCGGACATATCCTCAATATCAACGACCTCATTCTGGAGTCTTTCAAGCTGCTGCTTTCTGTACTCAAGATCACCCTTCTCCTCATTGATGAGATCATCGTCACCCGTTGATGTCATAACTGAGATTCTCATCCTGCTCTCCACTCTTGACTTCAGATGAATATAATCATCAAGAGAAATATCCGGCCAGAAGTTAACAAGCTGAATAGCCTCATTTATACTCCCTATACGATCAATACGTCCGAACCTCTGGATGATACGAACAGGGTTCCAGTGAATGTCATAGTTAACCAGATAGTCGCAGTCCTGAAGATTTTGTCCCTCTGAAATGCAGTCTGTTGCAATCAGTATGTCAATATCAGCCTGTTCTTTGGACGAAAGCAGATGCCTCTCCTTTGAGCGAGGTGAAAAACATGTCAGAACCAGATTAAAGTCAGCCTTAAGTTTGGGCACAGTTGTCCTGCTGACTGACCCGGTTATCATTGCACTGTCCAGACCAAATTCAGATTTTACCATCCGGCTGACATTTTCGTAAAGGTATTCTACTGTATCTGAAAATGCAGAGAACATCAGGATTTTTTTGTTCCCGGAATTAATCGGATTATTAATCTTTTTCCTGATTTCATCATATAGAACCCTTAATTTCTCATCGGTCTCAGGAGTAATGACAGACATTTTTTCAAGCAATTCTTCCAGAATCTCTTTATCATAGTTTAGATCATCAATCCAGCCTTTATAATCCATATCCCTTAATTCAATCCTGATCTTGCCGGATGTAAGAAAGAGATCGTAGTTCTGGTCATCAGGATCAAAGTCCTCTGCAATGGTCCTGTTTATGGACTCAACAGAACCCTTTGACTTAAATTCTTCAATCTGATTGATAGTCTGTAATATATTCTCCAAAATCCTGCCAACTGTAAGTCTGAATGCATAAGCAGAACTCTCAAGTCTTTTAAGAAGATTTGTCCTCATAAGGACACGCAGACCGTATTCTCTATCACATTGCTTAAAAGAAGTATTTCTCACTTTTGTGTCATATTTCTCTTCATATTTTTGAATTTTACTCTCATGAATAAAGGCAGAGGGAGTATATACGCTGAGACTAAGACTCGATAACCGGTCATATATTTCATCATAGTCGATTGCACCCGGAATTTTTGTCAGAGGACAATGGACAGAAACAGGCTTATTTCTCTCAGGAAACTTGCCGATTTCTTCAGTATTATAATATTTTTCAATGTGTTTTCTTGACCTTGCGATTGTAACACTGTCCAGGACTTCAAAGAATTCATAATCCAGCATCGAAAGAAGATTTTCAGTTGTTCTCTCAGCAACCTCAAACTTACTCCAGGTATTAAATGCCAGCTGTGCTTTTCGGAATATATCTTCAATACTCTGTTTTGTATTCAGTTTTTTATTGATCTGATCTGTATTTCCCTCATAGGCAAGTGCAAGCTGATTTTTAAGATCTGAAAATTTGTTGTTTACCGGTGTTGCAGACAGCATCAGAACCTTGGTTCTGACACCTTTTCTGATCACCTGGTTCATCAGTCGTTCATACCTGTTCTGTTTCCTGTTTCCACCATCTTCATAAAAATCATCAGCTAAATCCCCTCCATTACGGAAATTATGTGATTCATCTATTACGACAAGATCATAATTGCTCCAGTTAACCCTGTCAAGTGGAATGCTGTTTGAATAACCGCCTGTTCGTGAAAGATCGGTGTGATAAAGGACATCGTACCTTAGCCGGTCTTTAGCTATCGGGTTGTTTAGAAGATTCATTTTAAAAGTATTCCAGTTATCTGACAGTTTTTTTGGGCACAAAACGAGAACAGACTTGTTACGATTCTCGTAATACTTTATTACAGAAAGAGCAGTGTAAGTCTTTCCAAGTCCTACACTGTCTGCGAGAATGCAGCCGTTGTAGGTCTCAAGTTTATTTATTATCGAAAGTGCAGCATCTTTTTGGAAATTGTATAATTTATTCCAGATCTGACTCTCCTTAAATCCTGTTGCTTCATTTGGCAACACGTCCTCTGAAACGTCATCCAGAAATTCATTAAAGATATTATACATAATTACAAAATAGATGAACCGGGCTGAGTTTTCCTTATAAATCGTTGTTATATTCTCTATTACTTCATCTGTTACATCCTGCAATCTGGATTTATCATTCCATATTTCATCAAAGATTCTGAAGTATTCTCGGCTATGGGGGTTACTTAACCTGTTTACAAAATTATAAGCATTATTTCCTTTTTCACAACCGAGGTCTACAGTGGTAAAACCGTTTATTGGTTGATATGTAAAGTTACCTTCATTATTTTCGACATTGATGAAACCCGGCATATTTTCATTTGTGACGTTGGATTTAAATGTCGCACGGTGCCTTATCCAATCAGAACATTCTTTGGCAATGGCTTTTTGTGTGAGTTCATTACGGAGTTTTATCTCAAACTCTGTCCCGTAAAGACTCTTTTCACGTTGTAATCTGGGGATGTAAAATTCTCTCTTCTCTTTTTTTGCTTTCTCAGTTGTGAAAGCAGGGGAGGTAAAAATAAAGCTTAGTTCCCGGATATCTGATAATTGATCTTTTAATTCCTGAAATGCATATATTGAAAAATAAGAGGCCGCTATTGCAACCTTGCTGTTTTTATTTATTGTAACCTTGAGATCGTCTTTTAAGGTTTCATTTATATTATCAATTAATTTCAATTAACTCCCCCGGCAATGTGATTAATAATAATATTCAGTCACAAATTATATGTAATATACGCAAATGTTATATTATTTGCTATGACAATTTGTGATTGGGATTAAATGCCCGTTTTAGTATGTAAATCTGCGATCTGGGTTAGATACCTGTTTTTTGCGGGCAGAAAATACACGGGTTTTCTTGTTTTAGATGAGTGACCAGAGGTCACATGATTTTTTTAAAAATCGTAATATTGGTTCAAAAAAGAGGAAAAAATGATTCTCCTCCTTTCACCCCCCTCATCTCCACATAACTCATCCTCCTGTGAACACCGTCCCTTATAATCAGATCAACAAGCCGGAGCTCCTCAAGCTTTTTGATATACTCAAAAAAGTAGGGATAGCCGATTTTCAGCTCATCCTTCGCACGCCGCTGCACCTGTCCTGATGTGACACCGACAGCGTCTCCCTTCTCTTCAGACTTCCTCGTCATCTCGCCGATAAGTTCAAAGAGCTGCCTCTCACCCTATATTCCCGCCTACTCATAACGAGGTAGGTGGCCACCACCCCAAGATCATAATACAGCTGCTCTTGTTTGTCAAGTATCTCGCCCACTCGGTGTGATTTCCCCGGCTGTTCGAAACACTCAATGACATCCAGCTTATCCAACAGACCTGGCAACGTATAGTTCTTGAGAAGCCCCTTCACCTCCATCTGTTTTTTGATGTAGGAGAGGTAAATCAGTGCCACAAACTGCACAAAAGCCCTTTTCATCCTGAAGAATTTCACCGGCGGTTTGCGTGATCACATCAGACAGATTGCAGACCGTCCGATCGGATGGCATTATCTGAACTATCATTTCTGCTCACCCCGCCCGGATTTAAACTCGCTCTCCCGGAGCAGCCTGACCTCATCCGCCACAAACTTCTCCAGTTCGGTGGTTGAAGGAAGGACGACTTCATATTTAGAAACAAAAAGATCATTGGCCATTCCTGCCGTTGCATAACGCACAAGCTCGTCATTCTTTCCTGTGCAGAGAAGAATTCCAACAGGCGGATTGTCGCCCTCGCATACCTCATTTTCCTTAAACCAGTTAAGATATGTATTCAGCTGACCGACTGCCTCATGGCTCATCCGCTCTGTTTTAAGCTCGACCAGAACATGGCACTTTAAAATCCTGTGATAAAAAACAAGATCCACAAAAAAATAATCATCTCCAATCAGAATACGCTTTTGGCGGCCCTCAAAACAAAACCCTCGTCCAAGTTCCAGCAAAAAGTTTTCAAGCTTATCACGAAGGGCTGATTCAAACTCTGACTCATCCATTACCTCAGCCGGCTTAAGACCTAAAAACTCAAAAACATAAGGATCGCGAATTACCATTAAAGGAGATGAAATCTCTGCTCCCTCATTTGCCAGACGGCATAATTCTTCTTTATCTCCTGACAAACCCGACCGCTCAAAATACATCGAGCCAATCTGCCGTTTTAACTCCCGAACAGACCAGCAGCCTTTGATGCATTCAATCTCATAAAAAA
Organism: Methanomicrobiaceae archaeon; assembly: GCA_030628325.1. Lineage (GTDB taxonomy): Archaea > Halobacteriota > Methanomicrobia > Methanomicrobiales > Methanomicrobiaceae > DAOVRB01. The sequence continues at coordinate 4,458 of DAOVRB010000119.1, forward strand.
GTCGTATTAACGGATCCTCTATCTCCATAATCTCTGAAATATGAGAAAATGAAAGGGATGTAATTATTTTTTTAGGTGGTATTCCGAATTTGGGAGACACTGTCTCCTCAATTCCTCCTATATATGTATTTTGACCGTCACCATCGGCTGAACAAATCGACAGGTACTGATCTTTAACAGCTTCCGGTAGAAGTGAGCCAAAACCAGGATACCGCCTGTAAAACAAAACATAACGTTGAAGCTCTCTTTGGTCGCATCGTTTCAGACCTACACTCTGAAGCTCTTTTGAAATACTAAAAAGCAGCCAGTCCCCGTACCCTGCGAGGAGAAATTAAATAAAGATGTGGAGAAGTCAGGTACTTTGAAACTTTAATTGCCGATATTTATATCCTATTACCCGATCAAAACACCAATAGGATAAATCATCATGACAACTCCCGAACCTAACTTTGACTGGATACCTATTTACAAGGAACTAGCAAGCGGATTATTGCGTTACAAAAACAACCGGCAAGATC
>DAOVRB010000056.1 GCA_030628325.1 Methanomicrobiaceae archaeon
AACATTTGGTTATGTTAAGGGTGTATCGTTGTCAGCCAACGGTCTGGATATGGCAGTGGCTTCAAATGACGGGCATGTATATTTCCTCAGGTTACCTGTATCAGTAGCACCTCTCGTTCCTGTCCCTACAGTAACCGGTATACCTCCAACTGAACATGCAGGTTCATCCGGCGGCACGATTTCAGTCTCCTCGGCACCGTCAGGTGCATCGGTATACCTTGACAATAACTATATTGGGAATTCACCAGTCCTGAAATCAGGGATTTCTGCTGGCAGTCACACTATTCTTGTCAGGATTCCCGGCTATAATGACTGGAACAGTGAAGTAATTATTTCAGGAGAACAGACATTTCAGGTAACTGCATCACTGATTCCTTCAACAACACAGGCAACTCCGCTATCTTCTGTTGTGGCAGTATTGGGTCTCATCCTCGCATCGGTGGTGTTCCTGATACGTGTGAACGAAAAAAGGTAAAAAATAATCCGGTTTGTCACAATAAAAAACAGGCAGATAAGCCTGAATCTCAGATGTTTTTAAGTAAACTTCCAAAATGTGGGAGGAAGTCATTCTTTCTTGACATGACAGACTCAAGTCTGGCGGGCTGTTTTGTGATTTCCAGTTTAGACAGGATTGTATTATCAGTGGCAGCAGCAAAGACCTCACTTGCATTTTCAAATACACTGGTAAAGAGTGTAACGAAAATATCCGAGCCTGTGGATACCCGCAGTCTTTCTGTTTCTATTCTGATTTCATCGGCATGACTCTCACAGAAATCAAATGTCGGCACCATCACCTGGGAGATCATAACATTTCTTTTGAAGAGGTCATACCGTTTCATATCCCTTGTAAGTAATGTTTCAATGGAACAACCCTCAAAATTCATTCCTTTTTCAATCAATTCTGTTCCATATATCATCGGATCGACACCGGTTATTTCAGTGAGGTACCTGACTGCATCTTCATCTTTCTCTGTTGTTGTTGAAAGTCGCAGGACCATTGTGTCTGACAGGATTCCTGAAAGCAAAAGGCCTGCTGTGGATTTTTTAGGAGTTACCCCTGCATCCCTGAATTTTATTGCAATAATTGTTGAAGTTGACCCGACAGGTTCATTCAGGAATTTAACAGGTTTAAGTGTTGAAATGGCACCGAGGCGGTGATGATCGATGATCTCCATGATTTCAGCGTTTTCTATACCATCTACTGCCTGGGCATACTCGTTATGGTCAAGGAGGATTACCTGTTTCTGGACATCCTGCATGAAAGTATTTCTTGATATCATTCCAAGGAGTTTGTTCCCGTCCCCAACCACACAGGCTGTTCTGTATCGTGAATTTGCAATCAGGTGTTTTGCGTGAACAATTGTGTCCTGCATTGTTACAGTAGGAACATCTCTTGCCATAATCCGGCTTGCAGGTAAAGAAAGGTTGATCATCTTGCCAACTCCGAATGCATCCAGTGTTGTTGAGAGCAGTGCAACTCCTCTTTTTTCGGCCTCTGCAATTACCCGTTCACCAATCGGTGCACTATCAGCAATTATCAGTGCTGCAATTCCTGCGGAGATCAATGCAAGCTGTGAGGGTTCATTGTCGCCTACAATTGCCACATCATTGGGTCTCAGGCGTGAAAGGGTGACATGGAGTGCATCAATGGCAATATATCCTCTGCCTTCCAGCAGGTCATCTGAAGGGACGATAATTTTACCATTAAGGATTCTTGCGAGTGTTTCTAATTTTATCGGTGCAAAAGACAATTGTTCAATTTTCTGGCGGGTCACATATGCACGTGCAAGGCCGTGTTCACTTACAAGGCCAACGAATGCTCCGTTATTATCTGTAATTGGGATGTTACGTACACCGTGTTCATCCATCATTGCAACAATGTCAATTATCGGGATATCACTTGTGGCACTGAATGCATATGTAAAAGGAAGATCTGAGATGTTTGGTTCAACACTCTCAATATATTGTGGTGGTTCTACACCAAATTTATTAAGAACAAATTCAGTTTCCGGATTTATCTCACCGCAGCGGGTAGGAATATATCTGCCATCTTCAAAATGATTTAAAAATTCAGCATGGCCAATGACACTGCATATGCTATCTGTATCCGGTTTTTTATGCCCGATTATGTAAACCTGATTCATCTATAAATTCTCCATGGCCAAATTCCCGTTATCTATTATATAGGACAGGTGATTTAATATGAGTTTTTATAGCTGTATTTTTGTGTATTTATGCGTATAAAATGTACTAAGAGCCTGTCAAATCTACAAATAAATCTGTTCATATGAGTCGCACTTGTCAATGCAGTTGTGTTGATTTGCTGACTGGATATGAATGAGTTTGTTTACCCCAAAATACCTGATTTGGCAGGCTCAAAATAGAAAAGATAAAAGAAAATCTTTATAGTTACAGAGGTTTTACTCAAGATGGAACAGGATGGTTGGCTGTGGAGATTATTAAGATTCCTAAAATGGACAAACAGGAATATGATTCACTCATTGAAGAGGGATACATTTCCCGGATTGCATTCAGGGGAGATAAATATCCGTACATCGCTCCATTTCTCTATATTTTTGATGGCAAATTCCTCTATTTCCTCTCAACAAAATATGGCAGGAAAAATGAAATGTTTAAAAGAAGTCCCTATGTTTCTGTTGAGATTGAAAAATATTCAAAGGATCTCTCATATTATACCTTTGTAACAATACAGGGCTACCTCGTACAGGAGGAAGATGCAATTACAAAGAAACAGATCAGGAAAAAGTTTGTTGATATGATCACAGAAAGAAACCTGTCGCATAATATTCTTGCAACATTAGGACATGATCCTCTGGATGCTATTGAGACAGTTGCTACAGAAGAAAGATCGAATATCTGGAAACTTACCGGGGTTGCTGATATTGTTGCCCTGAAAAATCTTTAATTTATTCTGGCAAAAATCGTTCTGAGAAAGTGGACTACTATGTCCATGTTAGTGGCACTGTTCTCTATATATCCAAAACTCCATACTCCCACATCACCATATTATCATATTCAATCTTCCTTATGCGGTGATACGGGATGCAGGTGACCCCCTCATAACTGCCTGAATAAATTTCAATATACTGGCTGTCAAGCTTAGCGACTGCCTCACCACTGGCATCTGAAAGATCGTGGGGTGCACCCCGGTTGACATAAGTTATCCTCACCCGGCTGAAGTCAAATTCCGGATCATACCAGAGACGCAGGAGAAGTTTATGACTCGTACGCATAGACACTCTGGTCTGTATGTGATAGTACAGGGAAATAAAATTATTGGAGGTCTCTATTTCGCTGCACAGGTTTTTGGTACATTCACGAATTCCTGATGAGAACCTATCAGGGAGGGCCCTGATCTGGAACAAACCATCATTCGGGATTGATTTTTCACAATAGGTTGTCAAACACATTTTAAGGTGATTTGATTAACTCATGTTCCCTAATCGTTCTTTTGTTTGCATGATGAATTTTGTATGAAAACACTACCCGCGTTTTCATCAAATAGTGCCTGAATCAAAGCTATCATGCACGTTTTTTAAAAATGAAAAATCGTTTTTGCCCTTTTACACGGTTCTTTACTGTATTTGATTTATAGTTACGAACGTTACTTTTTGAACTAATGTAAATGAAAGTTTTCAAAAAAAACTTTCTCGAACAACGCCCTTCCTCTGAAGGGCGGTGTGAATCGCGAAACGCGATTTACATTGGTTATTTTAAAAAATACGTTCGGAACTATAGTGAAAAAACCAGACTTTTTACTAAAAGTATGGTTTTTGATTATAATGTAGCCGGGGTGGCAGATTGCAGACAGAAGACAATTTTAGAAGTAAACTTATTGAAGATTAATGGCAGGGGTTATAAGGCATATAGGAACCTGTCAAATCAAGTATTTCTGGGTAAACGACTCTTCTCCAATTTTCTGAAGGTCATCAGGGCAGAGGAGTCAGTGTAGAGGGAGGTTTACCCCCGCCGCCATTCATCCCTCTTCTTCGATTATGTAGCGTACCTCCGCAGGGTGCTCATATTCTGTGGTAATGACAATTGTACCAGACAACCGGTTGAAGACCCTGAGCCGCGTGCCGCTCATGGCGAGCCAGCCGATAAGGCAATCGATAACGAGGAAGAACGCTTTGCCGAAGCTCTCAATGGCTGCGGCACCATACCCGATCTTTTCTCCCTGCCTGTCTGTGACCCTGATATTCATCACCATCTTTCCGATTGATTGTCCCGAATTGCCTTCCATCACACTCCAGTAAAGAAAAAGAAGAGTGCTGTGCATGCCAAACTCACCTAACCATATGATGGGATCAGGAGTGAACCCGGGAAAATACGGCAGGCTGTACCCGAATGAATTTACAAGCGTCGTGATCCCTCCTGATACCGCACCAATTACGATGAAGTCGATCAACCATGCCCAGAAACGTTTCTCCCAGGAAGCAAGGTGGAGTTCCTTCATCTCCCCTCTCTCTGTGGCAGGATGCACAGGTCCCTCCGACGCCAGGTGATAGTTCATGATTCGCTCAGCAGTGTCCCCCCTTTTGCGATATTCTCCCGGTCCAGCTCCTCAAAAAGAATGGTAACCCATTCAGGATTGACATCAAGAGTTGAGACGAGGTCTGCGGTGATTCGTTCTGCAAGCTGACGTTTCTGTTCAAAAGTTTTTCCCTTTGACATGCGTATTGTGACGACCGGCATAGCAATATCCTCATGGATATGTATTATTGATATCATGGGTTTTGTAATGGTTGTGATTTGAAAAAATAGGTCGCCTCTCTGTAAAAATCCTGTGACTTAAAAAGCAGGGGCGGTGGATGTATCCGAACCTGCCAAGCATGTTAGCAAAGTAGCAATCTGGATCACAAATCAATAACTATTCTTCACATCAGGTTCAGGCACGGGAATTCTGCCCTGCACCACCGGTTTGCCATTCTCTCCTGTCAGGTCCGCACAGTATACCCTGCCCCGGAGAGGATGCGGATCACCTTCTCATCCCAGACCGCGTCATCAGACTCCCTGATTTTGCGAATGGACTGATCCCAGAGCCGGTTCAGATCTGAATCATCTGAAACGAATGAACGCTGGTACATGATCCGCCCGGCCCGCCTGCCATGTGAATCCAGGATCAGCAGGCGCCAGCAGCAAAATTCCCTGCATATGCCGGGACGTGTCAGGTGGACAGTGCAGTATGCCTTCCCGTCTTTTTGGTCAAACCTCAGAAAGGGGCATGCCTCTGGCAATGTTTCCAGAATGTCATCGTCCTCAAAGAGGCGGATCTTGTCGGGGTCAATCCGCACTGTCGTGACATCTCTGTTGTAGTGGTTGTATATGACAAACTCATAGTCGCTGAGTTGTTCTCTGACGCTATGGACCAGGTTCATATTGCTGCAGCAGTCCCCGCACTGGCAGCACTTACATGCCATTGTGACAGACCTCCGGATCACCACATAATACACTCAAGGATTCAGGCACTCCCATGCTTTCTACACCCTTCCTGTAAGTCGAAAACCAAACATTCTTAGCCCTCTATCAGTTCGTGAAATGTTTTTTGCAGTCTGCCAACGTCACTGCGGCTCATCTGTTCTGTGTATTCAAGTATGTCTGCGTTAAATTCTTCGGCAGATGACAGAAGGTCTTTCACCTCCGCTCTGGTAATGGAGAAATCCACATAATACTGCTTATCTACCCGTTCCTTTTTTGCCAGTTCAATGGCATTGTTTTCAAGGTTGTAGAGTTTTTTTAGCAGGATGATCGCTCCCGAATGGTTCTCACATTTGATCCCTGTTTTAAAGAGGAGGGCAAGCACCATGTAGAACATACTGTAGTATACCATCGAAACTGCTTCTTCAATGCGGGAATTGTCAAGCAGTATCCGTGCAGAGATGAGATAACTCTCTGACTTCTGCAGATATGCCACTTTAAGTCCATCGCTCGGCTCTACGACCCGGAGCTGACCCTGACTATAGAGTTTATGCAGGAACTCGTGTCTTTTCGTAATATTCCTCAACTCCCTTAAGAATTACATGATCTTTTTCGATCTCCCTGATGAGAATGGTTGACCTGTCGAATTCCCCTGTTTTTATGCTGAGTTTTGAGTGTATCCTCTCCAGATCACGTTTCAGTTTACGGTCCTCTGTTTTGATGTATACATCAATATCGCTCTTTTGCAGAGCGGTGCCTTTTGCGTAACTGCCAAAAAGAACGGCAAGCCGGATATCCGGGTGCTGCTGGATACTCTGAATGATGGATCGCAGACGGGGATACGTATGGAGCATCCGGGTGAGCCTGTACAATTCCACGATCATGATGTACGTTCGTGCCTCAAGTGTGTTTTTTATGAAATACACCTTGTTTTTTCCCTCTTCCCGGTAATCAATAACATTGTCACAGGAAAGGATTTTGAGTTTCCTCAACACGGTTGTATGAGTCGCACCGAGGTCTTTTGCTATCGCACGGGGGTGGGATTCGACCCTGAGGAGGGTGATTACGATCTCATATGTCAGATTTCGTTCCACATGGAACATATATGTTCCAATGCATATGAGGTTTTTGGGGGATCGAAGGGGGGAGTGGGTGTGTATCTGTGCCTGGCAGAGTGAAGTTGTTGGGCGTTGTAAGTAGGAATGTGATGGAAGTGGAAATTGATAATGGTGATGGCCGAGCATCCCTCATGTTCCAGCTGTTGTGTGTACTGCGACAAAAAATGGTGAAGAGCAACATCCAGAAAAACAGGGATTAAAACTTGG
>DAOVRB010000006.1 GCA_030628325.1 Methanomicrobiaceae archaeon
CAGCACCGGTTCTACCTCAATCAGATCAAGAGCCACCTGAACAGGTTAAGGCACTATCTTCTATTAATAATAAGAACCATGATGTGCCGCATCGAACCGGTGACATGAAAAGCCAGCCATATGCACATGACCCGGACATCCGGTCTAATGAGATCAGCCCGTCAGCACCGGTTCTACCTCAATCAAATCAAGAGCCACCTGAACAGGTTAAGGCACTATCTTCTATTAATAATAAGAACCATGATATGCCGCATCGATCCGGTACAAAAAGAAGCCGACTGTCTGCACATGATCAGGAAATTCCGCCGGTTGCGATCAAACCTGCCGTTTCACATGAGAAGATGCAAATAACCAAACCAGCAGAGCCAATAGAGCCTCCGGTTATTAAAGTAACCATAGGCCGCATTGAAGTACGGGCCGTGACACCGCCTGCACCAATTCCACCACAACAGGTTAAGCAGTCATCCCCGGTATTATCACTTGATGAGTACCTGCGTTTACGCGATGGAGGTGAACTATGAGTAATGCTCTGGCTATTGCATCTGTAACTGCTGTGTTAAAAGATCTGCTGGATAATGCTGTGATCGATCATTCACTCAGCACAGTAGTTGGCGACCGGGTTACCATCACTGCACTGCCTCCGGACCGCATTAAAACAGGCGGGAATGAAATAGTACAGCTTAATCTTTTTTTATATAATGTAGCGCCAAACCCTGGATGGCGCAATGTCGGCCTGCCTTCCCGTAATAATGAAGGCCAACGGCTGACCAACCCACCACTTGCCATTGATCTCTATTACCTGCTGTCGGCATACGGGATAGAGGATTTTGATAGTGAGATATTACTGGGTTATGCAATGCAGACGCTGCATGAAATGCCTGTTCTGACCCGTGATGCGATCCGCAAGGCACTGGAACCGACATCTATTGTAGACGGCAGCAGCCTGCCTGAAGGAATGAAGGATCTGTCTGCATCTGATCTTGCCGAGCAGGTTGAGATGATCAAGATCACTCCGCACTCGATAACCACAGAGGAAATATCAAAATTATGGTCAGCATTCCAGGCAAATTACCGTCCATCGGTGGCATATCATGTATCGGTCGTGCTTATTGAAAGTAAATATCAAACCCGTTCGCCCCTACCTGTACTTTCTCGCGGGCGTCCTGATACTATTACAGGCCGTGATGAAGGTGTGATCACACAGCCGGATCTACTACCACCGTTTCCCACTATCCAGGAAGTGAAACCGCCTGGTCAACAGCCCGCCATACGTATGGGTGAACGTTTGATTGTAAGCGGTCATCACCTGGATAGTGACCAGGCAGCAGTGCTCTTTACACATGTACGATCATCAGACACACTGGAACTCCCTGCATCTTCAGGTGCAACATCAACAGAGTTTCAGGTAGATATGCCGGACGATCCTGCTCCGGGTCCGGTCGATCCGGAATCACCAATGAATCCTGATAACTGGCAGGCTGGTATATACAGCATAAGCGGAGTAATCAGGGGTACTGATCAGCCGGACCGAACCACTAATGTGCTCTCGATTGCATTGGCACCGCTTATCAGGTCTATCACTACAAGTGTCACGGGTGGGGTAGTAACCTTGAGTGTAATATGCAGTCCGAAAGTATGGAAAAAACAGCAAGTAAGCCTGGTAGTTGGTGATCGTACGATAAATGCCGAGACGATAACACAGGACAAGACTGATACTGTAACATTCAAATCAGCCGACCTATCCTCCGGAGCGCAGTGGGTACGGCTGCGTGTGGATGGCATAGAAAGTATATTGATCGACCGAAGTGGTCCGGTGCCGGTCTTTAATTCATCGGATCAGGTGGTGATTCCATGACCGCATCAGCAGCATCCGAAATGGACTGGATCGAGGCTAACCAGCAATACCTGTCAGCTGCCTTAGCTGTTGTGCGCAGTGAGTTGAAGAGCCATGCACAGCGCTCTGAAAATACCCGGGAAGCTGGTAAGCAGATCAATGCGGCACGCCAGGCCATGCAGAAGATGAAATCTGTTACGTCTTCACCTTTTCCACTGGATATGCTGTGCACAACTTTTAACCTATCACCTTTCGAGCGTGATATATTGCTGTTATGCGCAGGAATGGAGCTGGATTGTACATTCCCGCAGGCATGTGCAGATGCACAGGGTGATCCGTCGCGTGCTTACCCGACCTTCAGCCTGGCTCTTGCTGCTTTGCCTGATGCGCACTGGAGTGCGATCACACCGGATGCGCCGCTTCGCCGCTGGCGGCTGATCGAGGTTGGAGATGGCAGTGGACTGACTACCAGTATGCTTCGCATCGATGAGCGGGTGCTGCACTATCTTGCTGGTGTACATCATCTTGATGAGCGGCTTATGGGAATGGTGGAGCCGCTGCGTATGCTGGAATATCCGGATCTGGTGCCGTCACACATAGCGCTTGTGGAACGGCTTGTCAGGGTGTGGCAGCAGGCAGAAGCGAGATCAGCTCTTCCTGTGGTGCAGTTATGCGGAAGTGAAACTGCAGGCAAACGGGAGATCGCTGCAGCAGCCTGTGTTGCACTCGGGTTGAACCTGAATGAAATATATGCAAGTTTTATTCCGGTTATCCCGGCTGAGCTTGATGCACTGATCAGGTTATGTGAGCGTGAAGCTGCACTTGGTAAGAGTGCACTAATGGTAGACTGCGAGGATGTGGATATGAATGATGCAACAAGGAGGATGGTGATCAATCAAATGATCGAGCGTACAAATGGTCCTCTTATTGTTTCAACTCTGGAACCGCTGCGAATGCGGGAGCGTTCGATGGTTACAATCGATGTTGGCAAACCGACATCAGGTGAGCAGCGAAATATCTGGGAGAGTGCACTTGGCTCTGTAACCCCGGATCTTAATAGTAATGTGGATACCCTTATCTCGCAGTACAGCATAAGTGCAAGAACAATTCATAATGCTTGTGCCAGTGCATTAGGCAGTATGGCATCCGGTAATGACGGGAATCCGGACGACTCGAACGGCCTGGGCAAATTATTATGGGATGCATGCCGGGAGCAGGCACGCCCGCGCCTGGATAACCTGGCGCAGCGCATTGAACCGGCCGCAACATGGAATGACCTGGTGCTGCCGGAGATGCAGCGTCAGACTTTGCTTGAGATCGCAGTGCATGTGAAGGAGCGTGCTAAGGTGTATGAGAGCTGGGGTTTTGGTGCTAAAAGCTCAGGTGGACTGGGTATCAGTGCACTCTTTACAGGTGGAAGCGGCACTGGTAAAACGATGGCGTCCGAGGTGCTGGCTAATGAGCTGCGGCTTGACCTGTACCGGATCGATCTGAGCCAGGTTGTGAGCAAGTATATCGGTGAGACTGAGAAGAATTTGAGGCATGTGTTTGATGCGGCAGAGGAAGGCGGTGCGATCCTGTTATTTGATGAAGCTGATGCGCTGTTCGGTAAGCGCAGTGAGGTGAAGGACAGCCATGATCGGTATGCGAATATTGAGGTAAGCTATTTGCTGCAGCGGATGGAGGCTTATCGGGGACTTGCTATACTGACTACTAATATGAAGAATGCAGTGGATACGGCTTTTTTGCGGCGTATACGTTTTATTGTTAATTTTCCGTTTCCGGATGCTAAGCAGCGTATGCGGATATGGGAAGGGATCTTTCCGGAGTCTACGCCGACTGACGGGCTGGAAATGGAGAAGCTTGCGCGGTTAAATGTTGCAGGTGGGAATATACGGAATATTGCGCTGAATGCGGCATTCCTGGCTGCAAATGCGGGTGGGGAGGTGCGTATGGAGCACTTGTTGAGGGCGGCGCGGAGTGAGTATGTGAAGATGGAGAAGCCGCTGACTGATGCTGAGATTGGGGGGTGGGTATGAAGCCTAAGAATATCGAACTGCACATCGAGGAACTGGTGCTGCATGGCTTTTCACCAGGTGATAGGCATCACATTGGCGAGGCTATGGAGCATGAGCTTGCGCGGATGTTAGCTGATCGGGGTGTGCCGGAGTCGCTTGCGCAGGGTGGCGAGATTGCAAGCGTGGATGGCGGCGCGTTCGAGGTTGCGCCGGGGTCGAGGGCTGAGGTTGTTGGGGCGCAGGTGGCAAAGGCGGTGTATGGGGGCTTGGGGCGATGAGTGGGAGAGTGCATGCCGAGGCGCAGGCAGTCCCGAAGTCAAGTTTTGTGCCTGTTCGGACTGGGCTCCTCGCTGGCTCTCATGGGAAACTGTTGGTGTCGCAGCCTCCTTTGATTCAGGCTAAATTGACTATCAACCAGCCCAATGATAGGTATGAGCAGGAGGCGGATCGGGTCGCGGAGCAGGTGATGCGGATGGCAGAGCCACTGGTGCAGCGACAGCCGGAAGATGAGGAGGAAGATGAGCTAATTCAGACCAAGTCGTTTGCCGGACAGATCACTCCACTTGTTCAACGGAAGGTTGAGAAAAAAGAGGAGGAAGATGAAGAATTTCTTCAGAAAAAGGAACTTACTGGTCACAATGCCGAAATAACCCCTGATCTCGAATCTCGTATTCATGCACTGAGGGGAGATGGCCAGTCTTTGACTCAATTACAGCGCGCATTCTTTGAGCCGCGCTTTGGCTATGATTTCAGCCAGGTGTGGGTGCATACGGATGATCAGGCGGCTGAGTCGGCGCGTGTGGTGAACGCGAGGGCATATACAGTTGGGCGAGATGTTGTATTCGGAGCGGGGCAGTATACGCCGGGGACGAGCGAGGGTCGAAGGTTGCTGGCACATGAACTGACGCATGTTGTGCAGCAACGGCGTGGTGGCGGCAACAGTCTTCAAAGTCAACTTCGAGTTGGTTCCGCCGATGACGGTCATGAAAACGAGGCTGACCGGATCGCCTCCAAAGTCGCGGAGAGCCATTCCGAAGTTACAGACGATATCACCCCGGTTTCGTTATCGGTGCAGCGCGACTGCGGTCCGGTGGCGATTGGGGAGCCTCAGGGCTGCACATTTACTCGTGATGAGGTTAGCAGCAGTCTGAGGTATCTCTTCGATGTCGATTGCGATGTATTTGCACCAGGTAATGATGATGACCTGAGAATTGATTCCGAAAATATAACACCTGGTGAGACCATCGAGATTCACGGGTTTGCCAGCATTGATGGCGACCTCACATTCAACCGTCATCTGTCGTGCGCACGCGCGTTGAGGGCTGAGGAGATCGTAGAGGCGGTGTTGGCCAGGCGCAGTGTCACCGCTACTATTCAGATCTTCAATCACGGTGCAACCAGTGGGGATGCAACACAACAACGCAGCGTTGTCATCGTAAGAACGACTCCACCACCTGCACCGGGACCCACCCGCAGATGCGGACCTGATGTGACGGACTGGTTTATCAGGCAGGTCAATGCAGCCAAAACTGATGCAACCATCCTGGCTTTGCAAGGACGTTTGGCCGGAGCAGAACGTGTCGCCCGTCGCTATGGGTTCTCCGCAGAGGCAATTGCCGAGGGTGCAGTTGCCAGAAGAGTTCTTGCCGAGGAAACTCGAGTAGGATCTCCTCCGCGTACTGCAGAAGCCACGTCACAGTTTGCTGCATCTGTGCCGGGGCAGCGTGCGTTTGGTCGGGCGGTGCTTGCTGCGACTGTACCGCTCGCAGGTGCGCCTGAAGCTATGGTGCTCGCTGCTATTCGTGGTGCGGCACTCACATGGAAAGGGCTTGTTGGTACCGGTAGGAAATACGACTTCAAGAACGACTCGAGAACCTTGCAGTCGCCAACTTCCGCAAACTGTCCCGTTAACTGTGCGAACACTCTTACGTTATGTCCAAGTTCGTCTTCCGACTGCTTCAAGATTGACGTCCCTGGCAATTTATTCTACGCGCATATTGGGCGTTTTGTAGGCTGGACTGAATTGGCACTTCAACTCGGATCGCAGTTTGCACAACTTGACGCAAGCGCGAGATGGGATCCACCAGAAGATACTCGCATGATCAACATGGGATTTGCGCTACCGGACCCACTAACGCGGTCCGCGCTTTGCTCAGCGATCAACGCCAATCGGTCAATCTTCAGGTTGCACGAGTGTGAAAATTGTTCTGAGGGAACGACTGCTGATGTTGTTTAAGCAGGTGCGTCTAACGGGAAGTTATGACTTTTCGCCAGCAAAAGATGTGAGATTGAGAAGCTGCTTGGCCTTTTGAGTGGTGTTACAGATAAGACATGCCATCATCGGGGATGTGCTTCAACCAAATCTTCAAGTGTGATTACGTTCCAATACAACCCAGAAGTTGACGATCCGCAGGCTGGATGAAAACCATGAGCACCGAATTGAAAGCAACTGCGAAAGCCAAAAACCCCTTGGCAGTATCCTTCGTTCCTTCACGGAGCAGGCTCCTCCAGTGCAGTTCCGCAGATCATGCCGGACCTGCCACAGCACCGCCGATCGTGCACGAGGTGCTACGCTCACAAGGTCAGCCGCTGGTACCAGAGACGCGTGCGTTTATGGAGCCGCGCTTTGGACACGACTTCAGCCGAGTGCGAGTACATACGGATGCGAGGGCTGTGGAGTCCGCGTATAGTATCAATGCGCTAGCTTATGCATTAGGGGAGCATATAGTGTTTGATACCGGGCAGTATGCGCCCGGGACGGCACAAGGTAAGAAGCTGCTTGCGCATGAATTGGCACATACTGTGCAGCAGGGCCATCATTCAGGTCATCTTCATCAACTTAAAATAGGGTCTATCGATAGTAAGTATGAGAGAGATGCCAATTATTTTGAATCTCAAATTCTTAATGGCTCAATTTCTAAGGCAAAACTGTATCAAAACCACGAATCTCTTAATGGCGTTATTCAACGCTCTTTCTTAAATCCATTTAGTGGTGCGAGGATTCGATTTAATGATTGTACGAGAAATCAACTCGATGATTATGCGATAATTCCCGAGACTGGTTCAATTATGACAATGGGCCCCACATTAAGAAGCGGTGTTTGGATTCCCAACACCGATGGATTTTGGTTCCGCCATCGTTCGCCGAGAACTCAATGGTTCAAAGTCCCAAACCATTGTGACGTAGAAATACATTGTCGTGGAGACAATTTTACATCTAATCCCCGTTGCAACCCACAATTTAGCCTTATTGGGGGCTTGCCACGTTGGGAAAGTCAACCGCAAGGTAGTACAACAAATCCGTTCTAAGGTGCTCTATAAAGAATACAAATACTCGATTACAAATGCTGGTTATTAATTGCTATATAAGAAAGAAGATCTATAGCCATAATGTTTGATGAAATCAATGTGCTTTGAGTGCGAAGTTGGAAGGATCACGACTCCAATATAAACATTGACGTGGGATGTCTAATGTAGCAAATGAAAACATATTGGGGTATATTGTAAACAATAATAATGAAATGTCGTAAAAATATACTATATGTTATTCATACTGGATTTAAAGGGATTAATATGAAGAATTACTTCATGACAATTTCAAATCCGAAATTTTGGTGCAGTTATTTCCAAGGCTACAATAAATTTCGCATCTACATCGCCCGTGCCAAGTATGTCAAGCTAGAGCGGCCGAGGACAGTGGTTGAGATGAGAGGAGGTGTATGAAACTGAGAAATATTGAACTTTATATTGATAAAATGGTGCTACACGTCTCTGCACCTGGAAATCACTACTACATGGCTGAGGCAGTAGAGCGGGAACTGGCACGATTGTTCGCAGGCGGAATCTGCCTTCTTCGCTGGCTGATGGCGATGAGTTCGGTCATCTGGACGGTGGGACATTCGAAGAATCTCAGAATTCCGGACCTGAAGCGATCGGCACACAGGTGGCGCAGGCTGTGTATAGAGGATTGAGTAATCCGAAATAGAGACAGGAGGATTCAGGTCATATTTTCATGAATTGCGATAAAATCTATGGCTGGAGCTGTGGAGGAGTGCGATAATGAGCGCTGGGGTACAGACTAAAGTGCAGGCAGGTCCTGCGCAGAGTTTTACACCTGCTGGGACAGGTCTTCTGCAGAGAAAGTATACTTTGTGCAATATACCCAGGTTAGTTGAGGATTCAGAACGTGATAAGGAAAAGCTGACCCTGCAGCGTAGTTCTGTTGATCAGGCAGAACCTTCCGCGGTACCGCCCATCGTTCATGAAGTGTTGCACTCGCCGGGACAGCCGCTGGACCCTGAGACGCGTGCTTTTATGGAGCCGCGGCTCGGGCATGATTTTAGCGGGGTGTCAATACTTAATACTGTGCCAACAATGGTTCAGAGAAAACTGACAATTGGCCAGCCAAATGATCGGTACGAACAGGAGGCTGACCGGGTGGCGGATGAAGTGATGCGGATGCCTGAGCCACAGGTGCAGCGACAGGTTGAGCCGGAGGAGGAGGAAGAGGAAGAGATGCTACAAACAAAACCACTTGCTAGCCAAATTACACCTTTGGTTCAGGTACAGCGTCAAGAGCAATCGGAGGAAGAGGTGGAAACGCTTCAAGCCAAACTGCTCGCCGACCAGATTACACCTTTGGTTCGGAGACAGATTGAACCTAATGAGGAAGATGAGTGGCCTCTAGTGTACGATATGGAGCCCACCAGGAATGCTGGAGAGTTGGAAGAAGAGGAAGAACCGATTCAATCAAAGTTATTAAACCATAAAACTCCCCAAGTCACAAGAGATTTACAAAGTAAGATTCAATCCCTGGAAGGAGGTGGCCATCCCCTAAATACCTCCACCCGTACTTTTTTCGAATCCCGATTCGGCCGGGATTTAAGTAAAGTGCGAGTGCATAGTAGTTCATTTGCGTCGGAATTAGCTATGTCACTAGATGCAAAGGCTTTTACAAAAGGAAAAGATATAGTATTTGGAGCCAAACAATATTCACCAGAGACTTCATCAGGAAAACATCTTTTGGCCCATGAGCTTGTTCATAGCATACAACAAGGGATTGCAAATCCAGTTAATAATGAATCAAAATCTGCGATAAGTGTGCAAGAACTACATGCAAAACAGATCATTCAACGTAGTCCGCTTTCTGAGAATTTAGAAAGCCTTAGAGATGAGCAAGATCGAACTGGATTTTGGGGGCGTGTGCGGTCTCTTGGTAGCTGCCATGATCCTGAAGCACTCTATATTATTGAACAAGAATTAAGAACAAATCCGCCAAGAGATGTGACCCGTATCCGAACTAGTTTGGGTACTGCTTCGATTGCAGCAGGGCTTTCTGTTCCAGCTGGTGTTGATCAAGCCTTGGTCATTGCCATCACCCGAGCAACGCAGGTTCACGGTGGACCACAGACACGCAATGGGATTCGAGATATTTTACAGCATGCAATTATGGATTGTTCTACCCTCCAATATTTTCATAGACAATTTTCAACAAGAACACTTGGGCATGATTTTGGTATTAATTACAGTCGGAGATATTTAGAAAGGACATTAATACCAGGATTAGATCGTAGAATAAGTGCCTGTACAAGACCAACGGAAACTGAAGCGGAGCAGCCTCGGGAAACAGAACCTGAATCACCGGCACCAACACCACCTGCTGCAGCCACACCCGAAGGTGTTAATTTGGCTCAGGTGCAAGCAATTAGAGATGCCATTGCAACGTTTAGAGGATCACCTGGTCAAAATCTTCAAGCTTTAATCCAGACTTGTCATGGTCTGGATATGGCAACAGCAGAGTATGTTCATACAGAAATTTACCCTGGAATACGCAGTGGATTTGGAGCACGTGTGTATCAGCCAATTGAAACAGAATTACAAAGGCAAATAAATGGTCATGGAACTATTCTCCTTACTCATTCTCCAGCTCTGACTACTCCTGGGCGAGAAGGTGACCCTCGAACAACCTTTTATTCACATACAATCTCTATTAGTGAGTCTCGAGGCCCATCACCAGCACCTCAACAAATTCGCTATATGATAGAATACAATCGTTTTCATCGAGGGGAGCAAGGAGCATATGTTCTCTATATACAGAATGTCACTGCTGATGCTGGATGTGGTAATCAACGTTTTTCTTATCAAGACTATTTGAGTATTGGAAGTAGTTATACTGTTGTACCTGAAAGAGAAGACATTGTTTTACGTTATGTCTGGGCAAATATTTTTGGCTCAGACTATTCTGTGGAGTCAGAAGAACCCATGTCTTATTATCTTAATTCTCGAAATACCATACGTGGAACAAGAGCATATGAAATAATTAATCCAAATGACCTGGATACTACAATTCGAACTCATTTAAATCGATCTTGGTCACCGGAAACAAGTGTAGCTCCTCATGAACAAATGCCAGGCGGACAAAGTCCGGAAGAGTATAGTCTGGCTGAATATACAGATGAACGGCATGAAGCTGCGATGGCATGGTTGGAATCAGAATATGGCAGTACTGTTCGTGCTCATGGAGAAGATTTTGAACTTCATGGACTTTATCATCTTGATTATGACACTGTTCGATTAGCTCGAGGTAGACAAAATTGGATTGTAGATTTTAGGAGATCACTCATTGATTCATCACGTGCTCCTAGAAGACCTGAAACCAGAGGATTACTTGATTTTCATCGAAGTCAGGAAGGTCAACCTGTACAACCAGGGACTGAAGCTGCTGCGCAATTACGTCCCTTGTTAAGAGTTGAAGGAGTGGGTGATCATACAGTACTTCATTTATGGGAGAATGAATTTTTAGCAAATTATGGCACTTGGACAAGAATTAGACAAGATACACTGGCAGCTTTACTTGGAAATAGAATGGGATGTGGACGAAGGCAAGTTGTTGCCAGACGACTTATAGACCAAGTAGCAGCACAAATGCAAGCGCAAAGTGCTGATGCCTCGACTGTACAACCACATCAAAGAGATCAAGTTCCAACTGTAGAAGCAGATAGATTGGCATTTGCAGAAAGATTACGTACACGTTTACAATTACAAGGACCACCTGATCAGGTAATTATCGAATTTTGGGAACATTTAACCGCACCTCAAGAAGTAGAAGATTATATTGAAGATCTTAATCAACTAGGCTTGGTACGTTCTTATATGCATCAATTGAGATATCCAGGTCAGAGACCGAGTGAATTATCCAATCCTAGGGCCATACGTATAAACGATTTTAGTCATTATAATGCAGGTGTTGATCTTCATAGTGCACGGGGAAATCTTTGGAATCATATGTTTCGGGTTCACGCTGTTGATCCACAGTTTTTTGCTACTATTTTACAATTTTGTAGAGCATTACATGCAATCGGTGTTCGACGATTGTATACAGCAGGTCATTATCGAGATCCATTAAGTCCCCGCGATACGCATTCAAGTGGGCGGGCGATTGATATTACAGGTTTTGGATTTGGAGCTTCACATAATTTGATATTATCTAATGATGATGCTCAAACAGCCTGGAATGATACAGTGAATCTCTTACCTGATGGCAGGACATATCGAGAAGCTATGCTTGAAATATCGCAACTAATGAGCCGCTATTTTTCTTGGATAGGTGGCCCTGGTAGAGATCAGAGCCATAATAATCACTTTCATTGTGAAATCAGTCGCGGTGGTGGAGAACGTTTTCAATATCTTCCATCTACACCATTGGATCCTCATCCTGAAACCAGAAGATAATAAAACAAAAAAAATATTTTAAAGGAAAATCCAATACCCATGACCACATTTCCCAACTCCCCCCGCCTCATCAAAGGTGCCATTGTCGGCATCGACATCATCACCCCGATACCCGGAGTGATCCTGTTCCAGTACAACCCCGAGACACTCACCCGGAGGCTTCAGGCCAGGATCTCGGGCGAGGGAGGGAACAAATCCGAATCCCTGCGCCTAAAAGGTGCACCAGAGGAGACCATAAATCTGGATATAGAGATCGATGCCACGGACCAGCTTGAAAAGGTAGAGGATACTGCCGTCAGTATGGGCATCAATTCTCCTACATATTAGGAATTTGTGCTTCACAGGTGTTATAAGCAATCTACGGAGATTTAGACGATGAGATCAAGAAATCAAAATAAAGTGCAGACAGGTATTGAGCAGAGTTTTACACCTGTTGGGACAGGTATTCTGCAGAGAAAGTGTGCTTTATCCAATACACCCGGATTAGTGAAAGATAGGCCAGAACGAGATGAGGAGGAGCTGACCATGCAGCGCAGTCCTGTTGATCAGGCAGAACCTTCCGCGGTACCGCCCATCGTGCATGAGGTGCTGCGCTCGCCAGGGCAGCCACTGGACGCAGCAACACGCGCCCACATGGAGCCGCGCTTCGGGCACGATTTCAGCCGGGTGCGGGTGCATACGGATGCGAAGGCGGCAGAGTCGGCACGGGCGGTGAATGCGCAAGCCTATACAGTAGGATCAAACATTGTGTTTGGGGCAGGACAGTACATCTCAGAGACCAAGCAAGGTAAGAAGCTACTCACACATGAACTGGTGCATATTGTTCAGCAAGCCCATAGTTCAAAAAGTCTACATAACAGCTTAACAATGAATGACCCAAGGAGCAGTGCAGAGCAAGAAGCAAATGCAGCTTCCAGAGCTGTTGCACAGGGGCAACGATTTATTGTAACTTCGCGAGAGAATACAGGAGTATCTCGACATCCATCGGATGATGAGATGACGGAAGGGGGGCGTCGTCAAGCATCACGACAGCCGCCTGGTGCACAGCGCGAGGATGTTGAAGTATTGCTAAGGCCTGGAATGGTGTATATGTGTTCAAAGTCCCTTGAAAGTGCTCCTCTGGCAAAACATGCGTTCTTTCGTGTTGGCGGTAGTTCGAGAGGTTATCCGACCTATAGTCTTGAACCTGTTGATAGGGGGAATGACTGTTACCAGGGGGAACCCATGCGCGACTTTCCAGCCGATTTCAACGCTGATGGTTCTTGCATAGCAACTTCAATCCGCCTATCCTGCCTGCTGAGCCAATTCGCATCTTACCCTGTAGGGCATTATTGTACTCGGGGCCCCAATAGTAACACTTTTATCGGACATATAGCCAGAAATTGTGGAATAAGTAATCCTGACCCTCCTGGATGGACGCCTGGAATCGACGATAGTCCACCACCTGCAGGGACATTTGCCCCCTCTCCCTTAAGAACACTTTTTTGGTGTAGTACGAAAGAATGTGATTAATTCTACCAGATAAGGCCAGATAGCAGAACAGCTTAGTATTTAACCTCATCTTGCAAATGAGATTGCCTGATTTCAACATCATCAAAAAGACATTTGATTTGTGCAATAAGTTACATGTTTCATTGCAAAACTATATAAATTTAAATATAATCATCTGTATAAAAATATTAAAGAGAGGCAAAACCAACCATGACCACATTCCCAAACTCCCCCCGCCTGATCAAAGGCGCAATCGTCGGAATTGACATCTTCACCCCAATACCCGGCGTAATCCTGTTCCAGTACAATCCCGATACCCTAACCCGCAGGCTGCAATCGCAGATGGCAGGTGAGGGAGGAGCCGGTTCCGAATCCCTGCGATTAAAAGGCGCACCAGAGGAGACCATCAGTCTGGACATTGAAATAGACGCCACTGACCAGCTTGAAAAAGCAGAGAGTACCGCCCTCAGCATGGGTATCTCCCCGCAGCTATCAGCACTTGAGATGCTCATCTATCCGAAAAGCTCACTGGTAATCGCAAACACCGCACTGCTTGCTGCCGGAACGATCGAGGTTATCCCGCCAGTGGCGCCCCTGACGCTCTTCATCTGGGGTCCGAAGCGGGTGCTGCCGGTACGTCTGACCGAGTTCAGCATCACAGAAGAAGCCTATGATGTAAATCTTAGCCCCATCCGTGCCAAGGTCTCACTGGGCCTGCGCGTGCTCAACTATAATGACCTGCCGCTGACCCATCCTGGTTACTCGATCTTCCTGGTGCACCAGATAGTCAAAGAAACCATGGCTACGATCGGAAGTGTGAACAACCTTGCCGCTGTTGCAGGAGGCAGCATAAATTTATGAGGTAA
>DAOVRB010000080.1 GCA_030628325.1 Methanomicrobiaceae archaeon
ATTAGATAACCAAAACCATAGCCATAACTCGTTTTGACGATATAACATTTGTTACATATAACAATAGCATCATGAGTATTTTGTATAATATTTTCAGAATTGTTCTTCAAATGCCAATAACCAGGTATCGTATGTATAAATAAATCCACCATCAAAAAATAATAAACACAGAATTCCCCCAAATTCTTAATTTTTCCAAAAAATAATTGATTTTTTTCAATAATAGTAAAATTCCTGATTTTCTTGGTTATTTTAAATCTTGTTGCCTCGTTAGGATTTTTTTGCTTTTCCCAGTCAGAATCACGCCAAATATATGTATTTAAAAAGAAAAAACAAACAACCAAATTAATTACAAGACATATAATAATAATTGAATATAATATGAGTGTTATTCCTGAGATTAATACTATATTATTGAGCATAGAGAATATTAGCAGTGCAAAAGCAATAATTAAGACAATCGTATAAAACCATTTTTTAAGGTTATATTTTTTAATTATATCATTAACCACTTTGAATAATTAGTACTTAAAATATAAAACACCTGTCAGAATCTGGCCCAATCAAAGAATTTTAGTATAGAATCAATTAAAATCTTTTCAGAGGAAAAAAGATGAACATTTATAAAAAACGAAAGAAGCCAAAAAATATTTGATCCCTGTTTTGGCCCTGACCATTTTGAGACGGACAATTTCGTCTCTCTCCCTCTCGTCAGGCCTCACTCTCACATCAGATACACACCAACCGTATTCCCGACAATAAAAACCAGTGACAACAACAAAAAAACCCATTCTGATTTAATAAGAGACTTTTTTGGCAGATGCTCATACGAATCCTTCCCATAACCACGGCAGAGCATGCTTATATACGTCCGTTCGCCCTGCTCATATGACCTGATAAAAAACATCCCGACCGCATATCCCAAGGTCTCCAGACGATACCTGTACGGGAGACTGCGATCAAAGGCATTAAAATTCCTGGCTGCAAGAGACGAGTTGACACGCCCATACATCCCGGCAAATACAAACAGGTAGCGTATCATCATCCCAAGAGATAGTGCCATAACTGACGGAAGACCAAGGCGCCTGCCACCATTTAAGAGTGCCTGCATCGTTGTCGTAGAGGAGAGCAGTATGATAAACGATATACAGATTACAAACTTCACCCCGAGGATGGACGCAAACTCAACCGACTCCCGGTATATATTAATCCCGAAAGGAAGTGTTACAAGAGGTGTGAACGTCTCATACCACGGATTTTCAAAGAAGATCTGGAAGAATATAATGAAGAGACCGAATGGCAGCGTGGCAAGAAACCTCTTTATGTAAACGAGCGGGGATAATCCTGAAAGTCCCCACAGAACGAGAAAGAATATGCCGGTTGTCAGACCCAGTGTGTAAACCGCTGTTGAGTAAGGGAATGAAACAACCGCAATTATTACAGCAAAGGAAACGATGATCTTCACCCGTGCATCCAGAGAATGAATCCAGCTATCTCTTCCGGCATCACGCTCAATATCAAAGAGGTGCTCAATCATGCTTTTTCCGTGATCAGTCTGCGTATTGTCTCTTCAACCTCAGTGAACGAATAACCGGTTGAAATTTCAACACCGTTCTCCTGCAATGAACGTACAAGTTTCCTGAGCAGAGGTACATCAAGCCTTGACTCTTTAAGGAGGTCATCCATTATGAATATCTCATCCGGTGTGCCCTGCCCGACTATCTGCCCGCCATTCATGACATAGGCGTAGTCTGCGATCTCAGGCACCGAATCCAGCTGGTGCGTCGCTGTAATAACAGTCATCCCGTATTTTACAGGGAGTAATTTGAGAAAACTTACCAGTTCGATAACCCCCTGCGGGTCAAGACCTGATGTGGGTTCGTCTAAGACCAGTACCTGTGGCTCCATCGCAAGTATACCTGCAATGGCAACCTTTTTTTTCTCACCGCCTGAAAGCCGGTGCGGTGCCCGGTCTGCAAGATCTTCTATCCCAAGCAGAGAGAGTACAGACTCTACCCGGTGTGCCACAGTCTCTTCATCCAGACCAAGGTTCACAGGTCCGAAGGCGACGTCCTGCTCAACTGTAGGTGAAAAGATCTGATCATCAGGGTTCTGGAAGACAAGGCCGACAGTTTTTCTGACCTCTTTTATGTTCTTTTTTGTGATCAGTTCACCATGTATGAGAACCTCGCCCGAAGTGGGGGTCAGTATCCCGTTAAAATGCCGAAAGAGAGTACTCTTACCGGCACCGTTCGCCCCCAGTACTGCAATGCCGGTTGCACGGGGCGCTATGAAATTAACATTTTTCAGAGCATCTATACCCCCTGCGTACGAATAACAGAGGTTACGTGTTTCAAGAATATGCATGAGTAATGATAATGTGTAAAAAAGTAAGAGTATTTTTAACTTTTGATTGATGTGATACCCTTAGAGATACCATAGCCCAGCAGGAACATGAGGACAATTCCGACAATCAGTGCAATTATCTCACCTGTCTGTCCTCCTTCCTCACCCATTGAATAATCGGGCAGCGGTGCTTCATATTCAAAGGTGCCTGTACCTACTGCCTCGGGATCACCGTCTTCAGGTGAAAGTCCTGTGAGTGTTTTCTCATCCTGAACATAAAGAGCAGCGCTCTCAAGTCCGTCAGGATCACCTGATGCAAGGAATACTGCAGTCACACCGATTATTATGGCAAGAACAAGGCCCACTACAATGAATGTCTTATTGTCTATCATGATATCACAGTCTCCTTTGTGTCTGTTGTCATCAGATCAGGTCTTGATGTATGTATCAGGTAGACGACAACTGCAGTGATAATAGCTTCAATGATCCCTATTATCGCATGGTACGTGCTCATTGCGACAAGGCCGGGGACGAGCGGGAATGTACCTGCGATAGTCATCTCAAAGGCACAGGCGATGGCAGGTATCAGACATGCAAGCCATGCAGCGATGCCTGAGGAGATATAGATATTTCCGATCATCCGGTTGATTCCCTGATAACTGTAGAAACCAACAAAACCACCGATGACACCCATGTTGATGATATTCGCTCCCATGGTGGTAATTCCGCCGTCACCAAAGACCACACCCTGTACAATCAGCACAAGAGTGAGGACAAAGACAGCGGCATATGGGGATCCGAGTACAATGGCCACAAGGGCACCGCCCACGAGGTGTCCGCTCGTACCCATAGAGACCGGCAGGTTAAATGCCTGTATGGCAAAAACCCCTGCTGCGAGTACGGCAACGAGAGGTATCTTATCTTCCGACATTTCATCTTTTGCCCAGCGTAGGGCGAGGCCGATAAAGATCAGTGCAATAATCCAGTATATTGCACCCTGTGTAATTGGCATGAAAGCATCTGGTATGTGCATATATTCACCAGAGATTAGTAACACATTATTGAATATAAGTGTTACCTTGTGTTCCTGATCTGTGATTTTTTCTGAAAATTTCGGAAGTTGTATGAAAGTGATGGATGTCACATAGCATGGAAACGCATATGATATTCTGAAGAATCACAGGCTCAAATAATGAAAGTGACATAGCACCTCACAGTTAATAACTAAAAAAATCATTTTTCTCACTGGGCAGAAAGGTTCTTCTCATTTTGAGCATATAGCTCGTGATGAAAACTAACCAGTGAATTACCATCGGAGGCACCAATGCGACTATGATCGCGTATGTTAAATTGCCACAATCCTGACCGAATCAAGTACCGAAAAAAAGATTCAAGAGAAACGAAACGTGTATACATACACGTACAGGATGCCTGGTGCTAGATCACCGATAAACGACGCCTCATTGAGGAGGCGATCCGTGCTCACCGCTCTTAGTTGCATGAGCCTCAATAAACTCCTCGATCGGGACGGAGTTCCTCCTGTAGTATGTAAACAGCCGATCCCCCCACGCACATGCCTCTGGAGACGTGCTGACGAAGCCGTTCTGGAGATCATACGTGGTCATGTCTGTGAAGAACAGTTTCATTGACAAGTATGCATCCGTGACCGTGATGCAGGGCGGGAGGGGGAGATCGGTTACATAGAACTGAAAGTGAGGAAACGTGGACAGATATGTGACTTTTTCCAGGTAGGGCTCCTGATACAGATGGAGCGCAAGGTCCGGCGGGACGATGATCTCGGCAGGAGTCCCTTTAATGACCATCGCTCCGATTGCATCGGCAATGCTTGGATTTGCCATGCTCGTGATTGCGTGGATATGTTTCGCACCCGCAATGATACTCAGGTAATGTTCATAGGTCTGGAAATAATCAACCGAATCATCGCAAATTATCTCCGATTCGACGAGCGCACCAATGGTATCGAGGGCAAACCCCGGAAGGTTCCGGAGCGCATGACCCCCCCAGAATTCCAGGTGTTTGAGGATCAGGCAGTACAACGGGACGAACTCCCTTACCTGTGACGCGAACGCCCTTCCCCGGGGGGTGAGGACAAAACTGTCCACGTGTTCCCGTACCAGTCCGCCATTGACCAGGTTGCGCATGTTCGTCCGGAAATTTGACGAACTACATCCCGTCAGCCCGCGAAGGAAATCGCGATCCATCCTGCCGTTGAGAAGCGCAAGAAGCATCCGCGTCCGGATGCCAGAACGGACGACCAGATTGATCTCCCTCACATGCGCCGCATACAGGTCCAGCACTGCAGAAGTGTGACCGGTGAGAGGCAGTTCCCGCACGACACCCTCCCCGTCATCCGGCAGGGACGACAAAGCGTCATCAGAAATTTCAGCCGGAATGCTGAAAAGTGCGACAATCTTTGCGGCAAGAACAGTTCCCAGCGTGGTCAGAGCGTAGGACCCGTCGGTCCGGGTGATCAGGCCATGCTCTTCGAGCTGCCGGATCTTTGGCAGGACAGCAGCATGGACATGACCAATCTCGGCGCACAGCCCGGCCATGGACAGTACCTTTCCTGAGAGCAACAGGAGGACCTTGATGCTGATCGCTGAAGAGAAGAAAGTTTGAATGTCTGATTTATAGAGATCGTATAGAGAGGTGACAGAAACCAGTTCAGGCCACTTCACCCGCCCTTCGATCTCTTCTTTTGAATACCCTGTCGGATGCTCCATCTCCTCGTTTACGTACGAAATGGTCGTATCATCTTCTAAAATAACCCTCGCGGTCCCGGTATTCTCAAAGATGATCTGCTGGAGGTCTTTTGCCTGCTGATATAATACAGCCTGCCTGATCTTGTGCGACAGCTCAGCGAACTGCGACTTCAGCTGTCCGCCTTTCTGGAGATAGAAATCAGCGCCCTCGTTCAGCGCCTCAATGACTACATCCTCCCGGCCTCTTCCAGTGAAAATGATGAATGGTATATCAGAACCGCTGCCACGGACAGTCTTCAAAAACTCAATACCGTTCATCTCTGGCATCTGGTAATCGGATACGATGGCATCATACGTTGCGGTCTGCATAATTTCCAAGGCTTCGCGTGCAGATTCAGCGGTATCAACAGTAAAATCACCGGTCTTTTCGAGATAGATTTTTGCGATATCTAGAAGGGAGGTTTCATCATCAACTATTAACAGGGGGATCATCCATTATCAATGTGCAATTTGCATATACCCTATAATAGTTTTTCCGGTTTTGCAGTATCCTGGCTATGCCAGAATGCCTTTTAACAATTTGTGATATATAGCACTTCCTCAAAACAAAACCCAAATCAGGGTTATTTTTTCATAGACATGCTGTTCTGGCACAGTCTGTATCTCCGAATATATTTTGATTCTCCAATAGAGATGGTTTAATTTCTACTCGAACATGATTTTTTGGTTTCGACATTGAGCGAAAGAAATTTTG
>DAOVRB010000077.1 GCA_030628325.1 Methanomicrobiaceae archaeon
GGGTCAGATAATAATCTCATTTACGGCAATGTCATCAATGCCACCAGGACCGGTGTCTTGTTTAACTATGCAAAGAACAACAATTTCACCGGCAATCGTGTGACAAACACAGAATACAGTCATCTCATAAATAGCTATTTCAAATATTCAATGGACAGTTATCTGACAGGGAACCGGTTTGAGAATAATCTCTTTGATTCGTATGAAGGTAATGCGCATGCGATCCGTATTACGGCTACCAGCGGAAATCACTTCATAAACAACACCCTTCTGAACCGGACCTATATCTCGATCGGAGGTGACGGAAACACGGTCTCGGAGAATACCATCGGGGGTCCCTGCGAATACCATCGTGGAGCCATTGACATCAGTGAGGATGGGAACAGAGTCCTGAATAATACCATCAGAAACCACAAATACGGAATCCTGCTGTGGTCTGCTGACAATCTCCTGATGTCAGGAAATACCATAGAAGACTGCACCTATGGGTTCGGGTATGCAGGCGACCTGATGTATGCCTCCAGCAGACTGGAACGGAATGTGATTGATAAAACAAACACCGTGGAAGGGAACCCGATCTACTGGATTGTGGGGGAGACGGACAGGACATACAATTACTCCACCCTCATCCCTGCCCCCGGTTATCTTGCACTCATCAGATGCAGTAATATCACAGCATCTGATTTTTACATGGAGAATAATGTCCAGTCTCTTCTCATCTACCGGTCAGACAACATCAGCTTAAACGGGATCTCTGTCCATGGAAATGTCTTTCAGGGCATCCTCATCGGGGACTCTGCAGACATTACGATCACGGAGTCTCACGCTGATTCAAACGGGCAGGATATGGTAGATAACAGTGGCTATGCAGGTATCTATGCGACAGATACCGAACGAATGCAGATCATCCGCTCCACGATAACGGCCAATAATCCGACCGGAATCCTCCTCGGGTCCCACTGTCCGGATGTTTTTATTGAAGACTGCACAGTCACGAACAACGGTCACACCACTGAGGCAGATGAATCATATGGAATACGGAATTCAAGATCAGAGAACGCCCGACTGACAGTGACAGGCTGCACCATCGGGAATGATTTTGTCTCCCGCCAGGGCATTGGTATCCAAAATCGCGCCCCGGATTCGCTTTTTTATAATAACAGGTTTGTCAACAATTCGATTATCCATGCAGAGAACGGGGATTCTGGTACCCGCTGGAATGTGACGCCTGTCCCTGGCACCAATGTCATCGGCGGGCCGTGGACTGCCGGAAATTTCTGGGATGACTATGCCGGGGCAGATACCAACAATGACGGGCTGGGAGATACCCTGGTGCCGTATACCACCGGCTGGGCAGTCCCGGGAGAGGACTATCACCCTCTGGTGGACACATTCACTCCGGACACAGATCCGCCGGTGATCATCATCCATGCACCTGTTGAGGGAGAAACCTACCCTGCAGCCAGTGTCCCCCTTACGGTCTCAAGCCCGGACAGTGACGTAGCTGCCTGGTGGTATGCCCTTAATGGCGGAGCAAACGTGACGTTTGTCCCGGACATTATACTGCCGCCTCTCAACAACGGATCCCACACCATTCTCGTCGGGGTACGTGACATATCCGGCAATGAGAACAGTTCTGTGGTCACGTTCAATGCAGAAGTTGACACCACAGCACCATGCATCTCTGTCATCTCGCCTGTAGAGAATGCCACCTATACCACCCATGACATTCCCCTCAATGTCTCATCACCTGACAGCGACGTCTTCTCCTGGTGGTATGTCCTGGACGGCAGCGGAACAGTATTATTCACTCCGAATACGACACTCTCCTCTGTTGTAAACGGCACCCATCTGCTGCTCGTCTCTGTCGATGATATCGCAGGAAACGTGAATACCACACCAGTGAACTTCACTGTGCAGGTTGCGGGACCCCCACCAACTCCTGATCCCACACCACCCCCCACCCCCGGAGGCGGGGACAATGACAATACGCCGCTCTTTGGATACCCCTTCCCTGTGGTGGAGGAGCCCGCCTTTACAATTCAGATTCTGACGCCGAAACCCGTACGGATGACCGAACGCTTCACAGAGGTCACGTACACCTCATCCAGGCCACTCTCCCGTGCATACTACCGGCTGGACGAAAGAGATATGGTGCAGGTAACGGCCGGTTCGGCAATCCCCATCGGCCGCCTGACCCTCGGCACTCATACAGTCACCGTAACAGGCGTGGATTACTTAGGCCGCTATGGTGAAGGGACAGTTGTCTTTGAGGTGATCCCCCTTGCACTGGGAGAAACAGAAACTCTGGGTACCAGTGCATACCCCGACGAGGCGGTATTCAGCTTTACCGGCCAGAGAGTGAACTATACCCTCTCCTTTGAGGCTGAGACTGCCGCAGAAGAGACCGTTGGTGTCTTTGTAAACCGGCGCCTGACCGGAATCTGCGGAGAGGATGCGGTCGTCACTCCATCTGCTTTACGAAACGGGCAGGTAACAACCATTGGTGACGTACGGACACACTGGCTGAGCTACTCTGTGCCAGTGCCCAAAGATATGGTAGTGCCGGATGAAGAGAATCTGCTCTCCTTCATCCACACGAGAAACCCGTCACGCATCGAGGGCATTGCTGAATGGCACGTCCGTAATGTGATCTTTTCACCATCCCTGCAGGCATCTGCTCCGTCCATTGAGGTATTCACCCCTGACCAGGCACGCGGCCCGGGTGAGGAGATGATGGCATGGGTGAAGATCGCAGGCATTGCTCCTGATGACAGGTATACCGCAACCGTATTTCTTGTAGCACCGGACGGAACAGAAATTCCGTTCCCTGAAGGGACAGGTGTGGTGGCACCCCTTGACAGATGTTATGTCACAAATAACCACCACGGCCGGCTTCCGGGCTCCTTTATCTTCACTAATGAGCAGAAAACAGGAACATACCGGCTGGCAGCGACCCTCACGCCTGAGGGAAGTGACCGGCTGATATCGCTGTCATCTGTTCCGGTATACTTCAGCAGGGTACCGTCAGTGAACCTCTACCAGAACCGTGCAGACCTCTCAGACGGAATGCAGCTTCGTGTCACTGCCGCTGTCACCAGAGGAGAGGAGGCCATAAATGCCTCACTGACTGTGATTCTTGAACCCCCAAAAAGCCCCGCTGTCTATCTGCCTGCCGGGACAGAAAGCTATGCTGCCACCCGGATGGAACCTCTCACATCAGAGTATATGGTGCTGTTAAATGAACCCATCACCGATGCGTGGCAGGATGGCACCTATACCGTCCGTGCACGGCTCACTGACGGGGAAGGAACACCCATCGCAGAAGACACAATCACATTCTCCGTTTCACGGGATGACGGGACCCTTCAGGTGATATTCCCCCGTGATGCCAGAATAAAAACAGTTTCCGGGAGCAGAATCCGGCTGACAGATACTGTCACACGGGAGATTGTGCTGGAACGTATTTCCGGGAGTTCGGATAGAGGAGTCACCATGACTGTGCCTGCAGGCACCTATCTCATAAGCGGTGAGTGCACCACTGCAGATGGCGGCCTGTGGATAATTCCCGCCGGTTCTGCCAACCGGGCAGTGATACAGGCAGGAAAAACAACCGCAAAAGAACTCTGTCTCCTGCCACCGGTTTCCGGCATGTATGCGGAGGTGATCTCATGAAGATGAGAACATACCTTGTGGTCCTGCTTCTCCTCGGCATCCTCTCCGCACCGGCTCTCGCTGCGACAGGCGGATGTTCGGCACCAACAGTCTATGTGACACACATTTCAGCGGGTGACACCATACCGGCAGAGACGGCAGCCCTGCTAAACCTCCGGTTTGCACAGACCCTGCAGGAGGCAAATCCGGGTGTACGTGTCAGTTCAGCAGCAGAGATCAGTGAACTCCTCCGGGATGAACAGGAGAGGATAGCAGCCGGTACAGATGACGGAACCATCGGGCAGAAGATCGGTGCAGAATATATGGCAGCACTATCTGTCAGGCAGGTAGGATCACGGTACGTGGTCACCTCATCCCTCTCAGACTCAGACCTCTTCATTGTGGTGGCCCGGGCATCTGCAGAAGCCACCTCAGAAGAAGGACCGGGCGCTGCCGTTGCAGAACAGGCGGCAGGCCTCGGAGATCTCGTAACCCTCATTCGTGCCCATGAAAAAGCGTACCCTGTACCGCCGCGTGGACCGTCACTCTCTGTCACGATAAACCCCACATCAGTGACAGCAGAAGACATCCGGGATACCACTACCATGACGGCCAGAGTCACCAACTGTGCCGGTGACCCGGTGCCGGGCACAAAGGTCTTCTTTGAGAGCAATCCACCCAGAGGATGGGTAAGGGGTGATGGCGAATCCGAAGACCCCGGCTGGTCCGGATGGCAGTATGCCGTAACCGGGGCGGACGGGATTGCACGTGCCACCTTCAGACTGGACCCCTCAAAGGGCACAGGCGCAGGAAAAACCACGGTCAGCATCGGAACAGACGGGCGTGGCAGAAAGGATGCAACGGCCCGTGTGGAGATCCCCATCACTGGTGTGATACTTGAGGCGTTCCCTGCGGCACCGGAGATCCCGCCCGAGGGGCAGACAGATATCACAGTCTCTCTCTTTGAAGTGGCACCAGACCTGACCCGCCGCCCGCTTGCTGACCGAAGTCTCTATGTGGAAAAACACCGGCTCTCAGACGGGGTACGTGTCATCCCGGCAGGAAGAACAGATAGCCGCGGAAACCCATACACCGATGCAAACGGTGAGGTGCTCCTGAAGTTTATCGCCGGAAAGAAGGAAGGTACAGAACGGATACGCATCCTCTTCCAGGATGTCGGGACCGGATATGGTGACGCGGTGGAGACATGGGTGGAGATTCGGGTGAAGAAGGATGAATACGCAGGAACCGTAAACTGGAAGGAGTCCGGAAAAATGGCGTATGAATTTTCATTCCAGAGCATGCACGATTCCATCGCATATGATTATTCATTCAGCTTTACCGGACGCACCACAAAAGAGAAGAGTACTGGAAAAGAACTGACTGATGCCTCATATGACTTCTATGATTCATACGATCTCTTCATCTCCGGCTATACCTACTATGAGAGCTCACCCACCAGTGAATACTGTGAAATCGTGCCCTTTGAGGAGGAATGGCAGGTGGACTCATCCATTCACGGCCGTGTCTCAGGGTATCCGACCATTAACAGGGTTATGAAGGAAAAATTCTCGTCATTTGAGATCCCCGTCACCCCCTATCCAATACTGCTGCCTGCCACGGGCACCCATTCCTATGATCTCGCGGTGACATATTTCGTCCACGGCACGCCCCACAAGGGAACGGCCAGCGGTACGTTTTCCGCAGCAGGAACGCCCTCCGTCGGAGGGAGGAGGCCAATGACTTCCATCCGCATGGAGAGTCTGCCTCTGCTTTCTTCTGACGATCCGGATAAAGGGATCATTAAACTGCTCATGCGGCAGGGAGGCGGCATTGATGAGAAGATGTCCACACTCAGGGATACAAAGATCACCGGGCTGATGGTTCAGACAGGGAAGAACGTCTATGAACGGTCATGGTCGACACGCGACGTCGGGTCGTACCATGATACGCTCTTCACATTCTTTGGATCTGATGCGAGCATGGATCTGGACCAGTCGTTCAGGCGTAGTGTTACTCTAAGGGTGGTGAAATTATGAACGGAAAACAGGTATGGACAGCCGCCATTCTTCTGCTTGTACTCGTGGCAGTGGGATGTGTACATGGCGAAATCCTCTCTGTTGCCCCCTCGGGAGGAGACTACTCAGCCCTGCAGCAGGCACTGGATGCGGCCTCACCGGGAGATGTAATTGAGATTGCATCAGGTACCTACCCGGGCGGGGTGATTGTTGATCTGCCTGTCACACTCTCAGGAGAAGACGGTGCCACAA
>DAOVRB010000073.1 GCA_030628325.1 Methanomicrobiaceae archaeon
AAGAAAGGCCTCTTGCATAAAGCCTCACCTGCAGGGCCACATCCTCCTCAGAAATAACCATGTCAGAAGTCTTGTACTCACGAACCTCCACACCACAGCCGGATGAATCAACTATGCAATCTCCAATGTCCGGATCTGCCCCGTCGTCATTTCCGGTGTTATGCAAAATCACATCCACTTTACCGACCACAATGGCATTTTGCACAGGAAACTCAATGCGGGATTCAACCTCCTTGATACGAAGCATGTCATCGGAGAATTTCCAGGTAAACTTCATGAGATGAGCCTTTGCAGCTGCCTTCATCTTCACCATCTTCCCCGGCAAAATAAATGGCATGTGAAAGTTCTCATCCACTGCTGTTGCCACAGCAGTCATAGGTGGCAGTCCGTCTTCTTTTATGAGATGGGCAGCCTCACGAAGGCAGAAATGCAGGGACTTACCATATCCCAGAAATACATTCAGACCCGGCTGATAACCCCACACCCGATTCAGTCTGTACATGTGGGGGCAGCGATGATAAGTGACAATTTCCCCGGCCGTGAAAGTCCGGAGTTCATCAGAAACCGAGGGAGAGGAGTAGGGATAATCAGGCAAGCCCTCAGTCTTCGAAAGCACCTGCACAAAATCAGACTCTGTCACATCATCAACAAATTCACTGGCACTCACCCTTCTTTTAGCACCCCGGCTGAAATAACTGCAAACCACCACATCTCTGGCCCGGGTGAGAGCCACATAAAACAACTTTCTCTCACTCTCTATGTCACCCTCATATTTATCCACATCAAACAAAGACCTCTCAATGAGCCAGTCTCTGGAACGCCCGATCATACTTGAAGGGAACCGTCGCTTCACAAGAGCCGGCACAAACACGAGAGGCCACTCAAGCCCTTTACTCTGGTGCACAGTCAGAAGCTGCACTGCATCAAGACCACCTACATCATCACCGGTCTGCTCCTCATACTTCGAAGAAGCAAAGGTGTTCATGTACCAGCATAAATCATTTAATTCAGATTTCCAGTTTCTGCGTTTCTTCCCACCCAGCATATTGGCAGTCTCAAAATCAGTGAGAAGATTATTGAATCTGCCCATGTTTGCCATGATAATCGCATGACGGGGATCATCGGGATTAAAATTATGATAACCTAAAATCACCAAGAGTTCCTGAAAAATAATGGTGAAATTATCATACGCAGAACCAAGTACAGACTCTTTCCAGAGATGCAGGGAATCAACTCTGTCATCATCAATGGGAAAATCATGGATGGCACTATTCCAGTTGTTCACAGCCTCATAGAATAATTCATCACCGGAAACAGATTCAGAGGACCACTTATCTTTCTTCCAGAAACCACCTTCATACAGCCATGCAAACAACTTTCCCAGAGCTAAAATTTCAGAACGGCGGAACAGACCAACTTTACCACCCACCAAAAAAGGGATCTCCCTCCGGCGGAATTCATCAATGAAAAGAGGTGCAGAAGTGGACACACTTCTGAACAACAGAGCCAGGTCCATGTACCTGCACTTCCCTGAATTTACCAAGTCCTGAATGGCATCTGCAATCCAGAAGACTTCCTCATGTGCATCTTCCAACTCAACCACGTAACTGGCGCCTTTTTCGGCCCTCATGGGTGTCATGTGAGCATATTTCTTCTTTGAAAAAGTGTCAGAGAAATCATTGGCCAGATTAATCACAGCATCTGTGCTTCGCCTGTTTTCAGTGATGCGAATGGTCTTCACATCTTTATTGATTATTGCAAACTCTTCAAAACAATTCTCATCAGACCCACGCCACTGGTACACTGTCTGCCTCGGGTCTCCCACAATGAAAACATCTCCACCTGCACCAATGAGTTTTATGAGCTTTTCCTGAGCACGGTTTATGTCCTGATACTCATCCACAATGAGGAAATCAACACGATCTGCGACTTCCGGATGAAGCTCAAGATTATCAAGGGCACACTGCACCATGAGGTTGAAAGTGAGTTGCTTATGCTGTTTGAGTTTTTCTTCATACGTCTCCACCTGCTTTAAAAATTCAGGGTTATGCTTCCCAATTGTCTCTATTGGGATCATCTCTCCGTAATACACATTGAGAGTGTTCAAAAAAATTTCGCAGTTTGTGGAGTAGTAACCACCATTCCCAAGACCCAGAGACCATCCCACTCTCATGAGATATGCCATTTCCTGCTTGTCATCGAGTACACCATAATCCCCATGACCAAAGTGTTGTTCCAGAAGTCGTGCACAATAACCGTGAATGGTGCCAATGAACATCTCCCCCAGACGTGCACAGACCTCTTTGCCACCCAGATGCTTTACACGCTCATAGACACGGCTTTTCATGCTTTCTGCCGCTTTTTCAGTGAAAGTGAAAGCAACAATGGAGGATGGTTCAACTTCTTTGACTAAAAGAAGATAGACAATACGCCGTGTGAGAGTTTCTGTTTTTCCTGCACCTGCACCTGCAATAATGCGGATATGACTTGCATCACAGGTCACAGCATTTCTTTGTTGCGTAGATAATGGCTTTGGTTCATTGAGAATAGTTGATATCAAGTCCATAAAATGCCTTATTATTTAGGGGTTAATTTATAAACATATAAAACCCTTCTTCGACAATCAAAAGAAAGCAGTGGGTTATTAGTCTTGTTTGATTCGAGTAATATGCAAACAAAACTGAAAACATATGAGATTACTCCTAATGCAAAGATATGCTTTCCCATTGGAACCATTTTGGCTGTTAAAATGCTCATTAGTGGATAAATCATGATGAAGTTCTTAAAATATCTGGATTTGAATCATTTAATGAAAGGACTCTGTACAGGGTACTTACAATCATAGGAAGCAATGGGAAAGGAATAATTTCAGATATTCAAGGCAGTTTATTTGACAGATACAAGTTTGAACATACAAACACCAACATGGACTGGACCAACCTTGTTTTGCATGGAGTGCCTTCCTTATACCCTATATGCTTTAATGATCTGAATAGTTACTAAGATTTTTCAAAGAATTTCCAAATTTTTCACGATTATGCAATATATCATCACTAAAAGGCGTATTTTCATCTAATTTTTCAGAGTCATTTAATATCTTCATAATAATTTGTGATCCCCACATCCCCGGAAAACTGACTAAATCCTATTTTTTTGGATGTAGTATTCACTGATATTCCAAATACCCACAATCAGAGTTAGCCCAGCTCCAGCTACAGAAACGTAGAACATAACAGGTTCGGCAATCAGCACCACTAATAATGCAATTATAATGAATCTTGCACACCACTCAAACGGGTAGAATAATTCTTTAACGTCCGAATTCATAATTAGTTCTCCATTTTTACTACAATAAATTATGATCTAATATTGCTCTACATTTAGTGCTGATATTTCTGATTTTTACCCCCCACTGTCAGGAAAAACAGTTTGAATTCTTACTTTTTCACAGACATCTCTCAGATTCAATAAGAGACTAAGCACCCATGTGTCCCGATTCAATCTGATTTGATGACGATGCCCAGTCTCCGCCAAGTCCCAGTTCCACACTTTTTCAGGACAATAAATAAAAAACAAAGTATTTATCTGAAACCTGTAATTATAGATTATGGGATCAGGACAAGACTATCCGGACAATATCAGAAATAGAATATCCGGATGGTTCTCGACCTTTCATTCGCTTTTTCTCTCCTGGCTGAAATCTTTAAGGAAATACTTCATCCTTTTTGTTTTCGTCTGTGTTCTGTGTTTTCTCATTTTCAGTGCCTGTGGTTTTAGTGAAACAAATATTGATAACGCAAGATACATGCTCAGTGCTCTGGTGCAGGGCCAAGCGGCGATAATATCCATAGTAATTACCCTGACGCTTGTTGCAGTTCAGATGAGCGCAAGTGCTTATTCTCCACGTGTTATTGACGTTATGAAGAAGAATCCTGACTTGTGGATTCTTCTCACCATTTACGCTTTTCTCATATGCTACGGCCTTCTGGTTCTGAAATCACTGGATGTCTCGTTTCTGAATATTCATGTTGGAGAGGATATCATTTATTCCAGAAATGTGAGCAGCACTCCTGCTATTTTTGGGCTTTCTTCTGAGGTTCTTGTATATTCCGTATATGTGGGGGGGGTATTTTCGTTATTTGCACTCTTCCCCTACATGAAAAAGATAATCTCCCTCCTGAATCCTGAAACAATAATTAAAAGCCTTGTAAATGAAATAGACGAATCCAATATCCGGGGTGGGGACGTAAGCCCGTTTCAACCAGTTTTTGATATAATCCATACCGCCATTGCAAAATATGATCTCACTACTACAAGGGCCGGTCTGAATGCTGTGGAGAGACAGGTTGAAAATATAATAAAAACTGATGTAAATCTGAATTATATAATATCTGATGAATATTGTACCTATCTTAAGCGCTGTGCTATTGCTGCTATCAATAATAATGATGAGGAGGTTGTAGCTGTGTTAGCAAATACAGCTAAAAATTTTGGGTCTTTTTTAGCTGAAAAGGGGCTTGAAGACGCAACAAGTATAGTAGCAAATGAACTTGGAAATATCGGGGTAATATCTGCAGAAAAGGGGCTTGAAGGGGCAATATCGAAAATAGCAGAGGCACTTGCAACTGTCGGACTGAAATCGGCAGAGAAGGGACTTGAAGGGGCAACATGGGATGTAGCCTTTGCACTTGGAAATGTAGGGATGAAATCTGCAGAGAGGAGACTGGAATGGACAACAGGGGATGTGGCCTTTGCACTTGGAAATGTAGGGATGAAATCTACAGAAAATGGACTCGAAGAGGCAACAGGGGGTGTAGCCTTTGCACTTGGAAATGTAGGGATGAAATCTACAGAAAATGGACTCGAAGAGGCAACATTAAAAATAGCAGAGGCACTTGGAAATGTCGGAGGAATATCTGCAAAGGCGGGACTTGAAGAGCCAACAGGGGATGTAGCCTTTGCACTTGGAACTGTCGGAGAGATATCTGCAGAGAAGGGGCTTGAAGAGGCAACATTGAGCGTAGCAGATGCACTTGGAACTGTCGGAGGGATATCTGCAGAGAAGGAACTTGAAAAGGCAACAAAGAAAGTCGCAGATGCACTTGGAACTGTCGGAGGGATATCTGCAGAGAAGGGACTTGAAGGCGCAACATTGAGGGTAACCTTTGCACTTAAAACTGTCGGAGGGATATCTGCAGAGAAGGGACTTGAAGGCGCAACATTGAGGGTAGCCTTTGCACTTAAAACTGTCGGGGTAAAATCTGCAGAGGGGGGGCTTGAAGGCGCAACATTAAGGATAGCCTTTGCACTTGGAACTGTCGGAGGGATATCTGTAGAGAAGGGACTTAAAAACGCAACATTAAGGATAGCCTTTGCACTTGGAACTGTCGGAGTAAAATCTGCAGAGAATGGGCTTGAGACAGCAATATCAACTGTAGTTATTTTACTTTTGGATTTAAACGAAAAGGTTGCCAAGAAGGATCTTAAATGGGTAAGACCGATCGTAACAGATGCACTTGAGGCTATCGAGAAAAAAACTGCAGGCAAGGGACTTGGAGAGGCAAACCTGATTGTAGTATATGCACTTGCAAATGTATCTCAAAAAGCTACTGATGATGAGCTTGAAGAGGCAATATCAAACGCAGCAGGTACACTATTGAAATTAGGAACTAAAGCAATGTCAATAGATGAAGAATATCTGTTGAAATATATTTTTGCGAAATATCTGGCAAAGATGAGAATCCAGTCAGAATCAATTGTTTTGGATGCAATTGAGGAATACGAATCTAAAATATCCGAAAATGAGACAAAATTATTCAGACAATTCATTTATTTGTATGAAGATAAATACAATAAACTGCCCGGAAACACAGGTAATTCCTAAAGAATATCCTGACTGTCAATGGCAGTGTAAAAATACCCAACTCTGCCGGTTTAAAAATCCCAAAATTCAAACCTATAATTATAATTCATCTATGTTTCATCAACTCTCAGAAACATTCTGATTTCATTATCAAATTCGCAAAAATCATCAATATGATCTGATATTATTGCAAATGTTATCTGGTCATCAATTTTACCGTATCTGTGGACAACGATATTCCTGAATCCTTTCATCTGCCTGATTAACTCCTGCATTTTTTCTGAGATTATTCCTTCTGAAATTAAATTGTCTGTAACATCCTGCTCTTTTGCCGGAATGCCAAGTTTGAGATCCGAGTTGATTATCGAACAGATGTTAATCACATTTTCAATTGAAAATTC
>DAOVRB010000154.1 GCA_030628325.1 Methanomicrobiaceae archaeon
ATTCGGTCGTGGCATTGCTGAATCCTACATGGTGCCATACAACGAAAAGATCTGGAATTACCCGACAGAAAAAATGTCTCTGCACTGGGTAGACGGCAGAATTCCACGCCCTCCCGTTGAGGACATCATACGTTCTGCTATTGGCATTGAGACAGAGGGATATACTCACCAGTCTGTTTTCACATATCCGGTAACCGGAGGAATAGAATCACTGGTGAAGTCAATTGCAGACCCGATAGAAGACTGTATCATAACAGATTATTGTGTTTCATCTGTCACCAAAAAAGACGGGAAATTTGTGATCTCCGGAACTAATAGTGAAGAGATCATTGCAGACAGATGTATCTCAACTATTGCTCTGCAGACCCTCCTCCCATGTCTGGAAAATGTACCTGATAAAGTAAAGGCGGCCTGCAATGAATTGAAATATAATTCTATTATCTGTGTGGGTCTGGGAATTAAAGGAGAAATCCCGGATTATTCGTGGTTATATATCCCACAAAAAGAGCTGGGTTACTTTAACAGAGTATCATTCCCGTCCAATTACAGCAACAAAGTATCACCTGACGGACATTCATCAATACTGGTTGAAATCACGTACAACGAAGGTGATGAAATCTCACAATTGAGAGATGAAGAGATTATCTCACATGTAACCGGGGGTCTTGTAAAGATGGGACTGATACAGAACAGGGAGGATATTGTCTATGATACTGTTGAAAGGCAAAAATTCGCATATGTTGTCTATGACCTGGATTACATGAAAAATATCGAAGTTGTCAGGTCATTCTGTAATGAAAGAGATATTACGCTTCTGGGCAGATTTGCCGAATTTGAATACCTGAATATGGACGGATGTATACGCAGAGTATTTGATTTTCTTTCAGATTCATAATAATCCTTTTTTGCGATTACCATTAAGCCCCATTCACAAAGGAAATGAGCTCATAATAAGTTTTAAAGCTGACGCTCGTAACTATAATAAAAAAAGCGTTCGGCACTGTAATTACAAAAATATTTTGATTATTTTGGAACCGAAATGGTTTTGGAACCCCGCATTATTGCAATTCTCCCGGTTCTGACAAATTCCCTGACACCATACTGACGGAGAAGTTTTTCAAGAGCATCTATTTTATCACAATTGCCGGTTACTTCAAGGATTACCGTCTTTGTTCCGACATCAATGATCTTTGCCCTGAATGTGGTTGCAATCTGCATTACTTCCGCTCTTGATGAACCCGATTCCGCATTTACCTTAATCAATGCGATTTCTCTTGAAACATGTTCATAATCGGTAATATCTGAAACTTTAATTACATCAATCAGCTTATTGAGCTGTTTTTGGATCTGTTCTATGAGAGCGTCATCCCCACATACAACAATTGTAATCCGGCTGGTGTCCGGCTCTTCGCATGGACCCACAGCAAGACTGTCAATATTAAAACCTCTTCTTGAAAATAACCCTGAAACGCGGGACAGTACACCAGCCCGATCCTCAACAAGGATGCTTAGAGTATGCTCTCTCATGACAGATCCCTCCCTATCATCTCATTTATGGCTGCCCCTGCAGGAACCATTGGGAACACATTCTCTTCCCTTTCTATCCTGAAGTCAAGCACAAACGGTGCATCAGTTTCAATTGCGGTTTTCAGTGCGGGTCTCACATCTTCACAGGTTTCAACTTTAATGCCGTCAATTCCATATGCCTTTGCAATTTTCACAAAATCAACTGACGGAAGTTCTGTAAATGAATACCTGCGGTCATAGAATAATTCCTGCCACTGCCGAACCATTCCCAGATACATATTGTTCAGAATCACAACTTTTACCGGAATGTCGTATTGTGCCACCGTTCCAAGTTCCTGAATATTCATCTGGAAACTGCCGTCACCTGCGATATCAACAACAGTCTCACCCGGTCTTGCAAATTGTGCTCCAATCGCAGCAGGAAAACCATAACCCATTGTACCAAGACCTCCGGAGGTCAGCCACTGCCTTGGATGTTTAAATCCATAATGCTGAGCTGTCCACATCTGGTTCTGGCCAACTTCACTTACAATTACACCCTCACCTGAAAGGAGATCACTTAACTCCTTAATCACAAATTGCGG
Source organism: Methanomicrobiaceae archaeon (assembly GCA_030628325.1). Classification (GTDB taxonomy): domain Archaea; phylum Halobacteriota; class Methanomicrobia; order Methanomicrobiales; family Methanomicrobiaceae; genus DAOVRB01. The sequence goes on from DAOVRB010000154.1 coordinate 2,112, forward strand.
CCTTAACAGCCCGTCATCTTTATACTTTAACGGGTGATTCACTTTCCATAATTTGATCTGGTCAAGCCATTTGCCGGTATGACCTTTTTTATCAATACAAATCAGGAAATCTTTCAGGACTTCTTTGGTGTCCCCGACAATTGGCACATCGACCGGTTTGTTTTTTCCGATTTCTGCAGGATCGATATCAATGTGAACAATTTTTGCATTTGACGCAAATGTTTCAATTTTCCCGGTCACTCTGTCATCAAATCTGACACCGACAGCAAGCATAAAATCACACTCTGTAACTGCATAATTTGCATATTCAGTGCCGTGCATTCCCAGCATACCCAGATTTAACGGATGATCACATGGAATACAGCCAAGACCCATCAGGGTTGTTGTAACTGGTATACCCATAATTTCTGCCAGACGGATTAATTCTTCTGATGAACCGGATGAAATAATCCCGCCTCCTGCATATATGACGGGTCTTTTTGCATTTTCCATTAAAGATATCGCTTTTTTAATCTGTTTCAGATTACCCTTACAGGTTGGACGATATCCCCTGAGTGAGACCTTAATCTCTGACGGGTCTTTTGATCTGCTCAAATCTGTAGTTACATCCTTTGGGAGGTCAATTAACACCGGACCCTGTCTTCCGGTTCCGGCAATATAAAATGCCTCTTTCACTACCTGCGCAATATCACCTGTACTTTTTACAAGGAAATTATGCTTGGTTATCGGAATGGTAATCCCTGTAATGTCAGATTCCTGAAATGCATCATTACCAAGCAATGAAGTAGGTACCTGTCCGGTAAGTGCAACAACAGGTACAGAATCCATATATGCTGTGGCAATTCCCGTAACCAGATTGCATGCTCCGGGACCTGATGTAGCGAGACAGACCCCGGTACGCCCGCTTGCACGTGCGTAACCGTCTGCTGCATGAACAGCGGCCTGTTCATGTCGAACAAGGATGTGCCTGATGTCTGAATCATATAATTCATCATAAATGGGAAGAACGGCCCCTCCGGGATACCCGAAGATCGTGTCAACCCCCTCATGTTTCAGGCTTTCAATGAGTATTTGTGCTCCGTTTTTCATTTATTTTGCTCCCTCAATAATGAGTTAATTCCTGCGATAACAGCTTCAACACTTGCAGTTATTATATCTGTACGAACCCCGGCGGATGTAAATGTCTTTCCGTCTTTACTTAACTTTACTGTTACATCCACCAGTGCATCTGTCCCGCCGGCAATGGCATCCACATGATAATCATCAAGGTGAATATTACCCACACCAGATACAGATTGATGGAGGGCTTTTATCACTGCATCCACAGGGCCGTTTCCGGTTGAGGCACTTGTGACTTCTTCTCCATTAATTCTTAGAGTAACTGATGCTGTGGGTATTGAATTATTGCCACTGACAACGGTAAACTGTTCAAGTACAATTGCCGGTTCTGATTCCATCTGCAGTACCGAATCTGCCACCGCCATAAGGTCAGCGTCAGTAACCCGCCTGCCACTGTCACCAATATCTTTAATTCGTGCTACGATTTCAGACAAATGAGAATCATCAATCTCATAACCCAGATCTGCAAGTGCTACACTGACAGAGGCTGAACCGGAGTGCTTCCCCAGAACCATCCGTCTCTTCCTGCCAACCAGTTCAGGGTTTATCGGTTCATATGTACTTGGATCTTTAAGCACACCATGTGCATGGATCCCACTCTCATGAGTAAATGCCATCGAACCGACAATTGCCTTATTTGCAGGCAGATCAATTCGTGTTAATCGTGATACCAGTGATGAAAGCATATACAGATCATGAGTTTTTATTCCTGTGTTATACTCATACAACACCTCAAGGGCCATGACCAGTTCTTCAAACGATGTGTTGCCTGCCCGCTCACCGAGACCGTTTACAGTTACATGAGCACAGGATGCACCGGATTTCAGTGCTGCCATTGTATTGGTCATAGCAAACCCAAGGTCATCATGACAGTGTATGCTGAGTGGTGCAAAGCATAGCGGCGGTATAATTTCCAGAATACGTTCTGGTGTCAGAAGTCCTACAGTATCACAGAAACAGAGCCTGTCAGCACCATGTTCCACGCCCTGTCTGAATAGATCACCCAGGTATTTCTGATCTGCACGTGAAGCATCCTCACC
>DAOVRB010000125.1 GCA_030628325.1 Methanomicrobiaceae archaeon
AGGACATATCCAAAAGCCCGTCAATCTGTCCGAGTGTCATCCCGTGATCCATGGGAATAATTACAGCCCGACCTGTGTTCCTGTCCATTATCCGTTCCAGACGTATATCTTTTCCAATCATAGCTGACTCACACCTTTAGTACTTCAATCGCTTCATCTGCAGTTCTGCCTTCATGCACAATCATCGCTGTTGCATATACGAATTTATCAGGTGTCACATGCTGGAAAGCATTACGCCCGATAGATACTCCTGCGGCACCCGCCTCCATTGCACCCTCTATCATCCTGAGTGTGGAGAGATCATCGCCCTTTGAACCCCCTGCAATAACAACAGGCACATGGCATCCTCTGGTCACTTCCCTGAATGAATCAGGATCACCGGTGTACACGGTTTTTACAATATCCGCACCGAGTTCTGACGCCACCCTTGCAGCGTGAGAGACAGCTTCAACAGAGCTTTCATCCTCAATTTTGCCTCCCCGCGGGTACATCATGGCAAGAAGCGGCATTCCCCATTCAATGCACTCAACTGCCACCATTCCAAGGTCTTTTAGCATGCGCGCTTCATTGTCTGCACCGATATTGATGTGGACAGACACACCGTCAGCACCCATTTTCAGGGCATTTGTTACTGTGTTCACAATTACCTTGTCATTGGGATCAGGCCCCAGGCTGGTACTGGCAGAGAGATGAAGAATCAGACCAATGTCCGCCCCTCCCTTCCTGTAACCATGCAGGGCAAGACCCATATGCCCCAGGACTGCGTTTGCACCACCATCTGCCACAAGGTTCACACTCTGCTCAAGATCTATCAGACCGGCAATAGGTCCGACCGTAACCCCGTGATCCATAGGAACAATTACAGTTGTTCCCGAATCACGGTTCATTATTCTTTCAAGACGTATATCCTTTCCTCTCATAATAACATCACACCCCTTCTCTGCCGGAATAACAAAGAAAATCGTGAGTTTTTACTTAGTAATAAAACGCAAAATGGCGTTTAAATGCTAAATCCAAACCAGTTACAATAGCTATACCAGCTATAATAACCAAAATAACTAAAATCGCCAAAATAACTATAAGAACCGAAGTTGGCGTAAGCTCCTATGTGAAGCTTCTTAAAACAGTTGTATTTCTCTTCTGATGTGCAGTTGTCTGTAACGCCTTTGCTAACGGGGATAAAAACATTCACTGGCAAAAAAACATTTACCACACATTAAGTATAATGTATCACACACCACGATATAAAGATTCCGCAATCCCGGATCCGGATTAAATCCATAAAACCGGAGAAGAGATCAACTAAGGTTTCACAATATTACAGAAAACACAATTATTAACCACTGACAACCACAAATTATTTACGAATGATTAAAGTCGGTTTACTGGGTTGCGGAAATGTAGGTCAGGTCATAGTAAAAGAACATGTTGATGTTGAAATTGTTGCTCTCTATGACTCTGAGATCTCACTGGCAGAGAAACTTGCCGCCACAACCGGTAGCCGTGCATACAGAAACTTTGATGAATTTGTCAGGCAGGATTTTGACATAGTGGTAGAAGCAGCATCTGTTGAAGCTGTAAAGATGTATGCCGAAGAGATCCTCAAACAGGGAAAAGACGTAGTCATCCTGAGCGTGGGTGCCCTTGCAGATGAGAAGCTCAGGAAACGTCTGGAAAAAAGTGCACTTGAAGCAGGAAAAAAAGTCTACATTCCAAGCGGCGCAATCCTGGGCCTTGACAACTTAAAAATCGGGCAGATCTCCGGAATAAGTCACCTGATGCTCAGGACTACGAAAAATCCTAAATCGTTAGGTATTGAGACCGATCATAAGATGATGATATTCAAAGGCCGGGCAAATGACTGCATAAAACGGTTTCCCAAAAATATTAATGTTGCAGTGGCGCTTGAACTGGCAACAGAACATGAAGCAGAGGTAGAACTCTGGGTAGACCCGGATATTGACAGAAATATGCATGAGGTCTTTGTTAAGGGCGAATTTGGGGATTTCTATATCAAAGTAAATAACAACCCGTGCCCTGACAATCCTGCAACGAGCTACCTCGCAGCACTCTCAATTGTAACACTGCTCAAAAATCTTGACAGACCGATTGTGGTGGGAACATAAATGACAGAAACAATCCAGAACAGAATTCGCAGACTAAAAACTGAGAAGAACGCAATTATTCTTGCTCATAATTACGAGTTGCCTGAAATACAGGATATTGCCGATGTAGTTGGAGACAGTCTTGAACTGGCTATAAAGGCTAAAGAAGCTACAGAAGAGATCATTGTTTTCTGCGGTGTTGAGTTCATGGCAGAAACCGCAAAGATACTGAATCCTGAAAAAAAGGTTATTCTGCCCGTAAAAGGAGCAGGTTGTCCTCTTGCAGACCAGCTGACACCTGAAATGCTTCTTGAGGCAAAACAGGAGTACCCGGGTGCTGAGGTAGTAGTCTACGTTAATTCTACCGCAGAGTGCAAGGCAGTTGCCGATCTGGTCTGCACCTCAGCCAATGCTGCAAATGCTGTCCGTTCCTGCAGATCAAAGACAGTAATCTTTGGGCCGGACTCCAACCTTGCAGATTACGTTCAGGGAGAAGTTCCGGAAAAAATTATTATCCCTGTGCCAAAAACAGGACACTGTTATGTACACGCAGTGTTTACAGAGGATGATGTCAGAGAGGCAAAGAAGAACGGCAGAATTACTATCTGCCACCCGGAATGCCCAAAGAATATCAGAGATCATGCTGATATTATCGCATCTACCGGCGGGATGGTGCGTGAAGCAGTAAAAGGGGATCGCTGGACGATTTTTACTGAAAAGGAGATGGCATATCGTTTAAAGACATTGTACCCGGATAAAGAATTCTCAGTAAACGAAAATGCCATCTGCAGGGACATGAAACTAACTACCCTCAAAAAACTTGAAGAAGCACTTATTTCAGGCGAATATAATGTTACACTCCCTGATGATATCATTCAGAAAGCCAGTGGAGCAATTGAGCGGATGATTGCAATCAAAGGGTAGGAGATAAGAGAGATACGATGATCCGGATTTGTGTGCTAATCAGAACAGGGGATCAATAATTAAGATAAAACCGGATTACTATACTAATCAGAAGAGGAAACCGGTGATAAAATGATTAAGATTTCTGAACTAATCAGCTTTATAGAAGAAGACGCACCCTCCGGGGACATCACGTCACTTGCAGTTCTCCCGGACAAAAACTGCAGGGCATACATCAGGGCAAAATCAAACGGTGTCATTGCAGGTCTTGAGGAATCAGCCGCCCTGTTTGAGCACTATAATGTTAGTGTAAAAAAACTTGCAGGGGATGGGAGTTTTGTCCGGGACGGGGATACACTCCTTGAACTGGACGGCAGTATTCACTCCATTCTTCTTGTTGAACGAACAGCCCTCAACATTATCGGTCGTATGAGTGGTATTGCTACAAATACGTGGAGAATTACATCCGAAATTAAGAAGATAAACTCCGGTGTAAAACTGGCTGCGACAAGAAAGACTGCACCGGGACTCCGCAATCTCGATAAAAAAGCAGTAATCCTTGGTGGAGGCGAACCACACAGAAATACCCTCTCTGACCAGTTCTTAATCAAGGACAACCATCTTGCAGTTACCTCAATTGCAGATGCGATTGCAAAAGCAAGAGCATTTTCAGTATACAAGAAGATTGAGATAGAAGTTGAGAGCCAGGGAGATGCAGTGACTGCCGCAGAAAACGGGGCAGACATAATTATGCTCGACAATATGACACCCGAGGAGGTGTTAAAGACCATAGATACACTGAAAAGCAGGGGACTACGGGATACAGTAATCCTTGAGGTCTCCGGCGGGATAAATGAGGATACAATCGGTGAATATGCAGTTCTGGATATTGATATCATCAGTATCGGAGCACTCACACACACTGTAACCAATTTTGACGTAAACCTTGAGATCAATCACAGTTTAAAGACAGTTATCCTGTAATATCATGCTATAATATCACAATATCACATTTTTTGGATCCAGAAACTGCCGCCAGAGTTGCAACCCTGACAAAAAACATTTTGAATACAGCAGACGTATGCACTGTTATAGTGGAGAATGTTTCTTTTTGAACTAACGGTAAACGAAAGTTTTCAAAAAAAACTTTCTCGAACAACGCCCCGCAGGGCGGTGTGAAACGCGACCAAGCATTTACTATCGTTTAATTTAAAAAATAAACGTTTGGCACTATAAGAAGAAAACCACACATTCACGGAAATTTGGTTTTCGACTATAAGCGGGAGTAGTTAAAATGGATTATGCAGGTGAATATTACGAACCCAGTGTAAGGGCAATTGCAAAAGCCCGTGATGTTGAAACGTTAGCATATCTTCTTCTGGAATCCGGTTTTTTAAATGTCAGATGGAGATGTGCGGAGGCACTTGGCCAGCTGGGGGATCGCCATGCAGTAAAACCGCTGATTCGGGCACTTGACGATGAATATGTTGACGTCCAGTGGCTCGCAGCCCGCTCTCTCGGAGAACTAAGAGACCCGGAGGCAGTTGAACCTCTCATAAGGTGCCTTGAACATGAGAGTAAATGGGTGAGACTTGCAGCAGCAGAAGGGCTTGGAAATATCGGTGACGTACGTGCCGTGCCACACCTGATTAAAGCCCTTGGTGACAAAAAACCAAAAGTCAGAAAGAACGCAGCACTCTCCTTAGGGAAACTAAAAGATCCTGCAGCAACTGAACCACTTAATGCACTTCTTAAAGACCCGGATGAGAAAGTCAGAGATACTG
>DAOVRB010000228.1 GCA_030628325.1 Methanomicrobiaceae archaeon
CATATCAGCATCAGGAGAGGGGATTTTGAAATATATTGTTATCACAGGCGGAGTGATGAGTGGTCTTGGGAAAGGGATTACCGCCGCTTCCATCGGCCGCCTTCTAAAAAACAGGGGATATCACATAACTGCAGTAAAGATTGACCCTTATCTGAACATAGATGCAGGGACCATGAACCCTGCACAGCATGGTGAAGTATTTGTTCTCAGGGACGGCGGAGAAGTTGACCTTGATCTGGGGAACTACGAAAGGTTTCTTGACATAAGCCTCACATCTGACCACAACATTACAACAGGTAAAGTCTACCAGACAGTGATCGAGAAAGAGCGCCGTGGAGATTATCTTGGTGCCACAGTCCAGATCATTCCGCATATCACAAACCAGATTAAGGAGTATATCAAAAAGGCAGCAGAAAACAGCCTTGAGGACGGCAAAAAGGCAGACATCTGCCTTGTTGAAGTGGGAGGAACCGTTGGTGATATTGAGAGTATGCCGTTTTTAGAGGCGGTCCGCCAGATGCACGGTGAACTTCCAAAAGAGGATCTGGTGCTGATTCATGTAACACTTGTTCCGATGGACAATATGGGTGACCATAAGACAAAACCAACCCAGCACTCTGTAAAAGTCCTGAGGGAATTAGGTCTCCACCCGGATATCATCGTTGGCAGAAGCGATGTAGTGATGAATTCAAACACAAAAAGAAAGATTTCATCATTCTGTGACGTACTCCAGAAGGCGGTTATCAGTGCGGCCACTGCACCGGACATATACCTGGTGCCAATGGAGATGGAAAAAGAGGGACTTGCCGATGTCACCTCCGAACTGTTACACCTTAAAAAATGTGAGCCTGATACAGAATGGTACCGGCTTGTCGCCAGCGAGGCTACAAACAGGGTTAAAATTGCAATTGTCAGCAAATACGGCATAGAGGATGTGTACATCAGCATAAAAGAGGCACTGAAGCACGCAGGCCTTACCCTGTCAACAGAAGTTGATATCCTCTGGGTGGATGCAGAAACATTTGAAACAAATGATCTTTCTGATGTGGATGGTATACTTGTCCCGGGCGGTTTCGGCACGCGTGGAATAGAAGGAAAGATCAGGGCAATCGAGTACGCAAGAACAAATAAAAAGCCATACCTTGGTCTCTGCCTGGGCTTCCAGCTTGCAGTCATTGAATTTGCACGTCATGTAGCAGGCTTAAAAGACGCAACCAGTGAGGAGATAAATAAGGAGGAGGGAACCCACGTAATTGCCATTCTGCCTGAACAGGAAGACGTGGAAGGACTTGGAGGCACCATGCGTCTTGGAGACTACCATATCAACCTGAAGACCGGGACAAAGATATATGATCTCTATGAAAGCGTTGATGTTGTTGAACGACACCGCCACCGTTACGAGGTCAACCCGGAATATATTGAGACAATAGAAAACGCAGGCCTGAAATTCACAGGAACCTGCGGGAACAGGATGGAAGTCTGTGAGATCCCAGGAGATGTATTCTTCCTTGCCACCCAGTTCCATCCTGAATTTAAATCCAGACCAACACAGCCCTCTCCGCCATATATTGGATTTGTAAGGGCATGTCGTGAGAACAGGATTAAATCACAGAATTAGAAAAAAAATCAGTCACAAAATTTAGGTGAAAAAATGGTAAATGTTCAAAAATTTATTGAAACGGCAATACAGGAAATCAAAGAAAAGGCAGGAGACGAGAAGGTAGTAATTGCACTTTCAGGTGGTGTGGACAGCTCAGTCTGTGCGGAACTTGCTGCAAGAGCAATCGGTGACAGACTGATACCAATCTACATTGACACGGGATTGATGCGCAAGAATGAAACAGAGCAGATCTCCGGTCTTTTTTCCCACATCGGGTTAAAGACAGTAGACGCGGCAGATGAATTTTTTGAGGCACTCAAAGGGGTCATTGACCCTGAAGAAAAACGAAAAGTGATCGGCGAGAAATTTATCCGTCTCTTTGAGCGTGAAGCAAAGCTGACAGGCGCAAAGTACCTCCTTCAGGGCACCATATATCCTGATGTCATTGAGAGCCAGGGTGGGATCAAAAGCCACCACAATGTCGGCGGAATGCCACTTGATATTGAATTTGAAGATGTAATCGAACCGTTAGTCGACCTTTACAAGGACGAAGTGCGTGATGTAGCAGGCGGACTTGACCTCCCGACTGAGATCCGGCACCGCATGCCATTCCCCGGCCCGGGTCTTGCAGTCAGGTGTCTCGGAGAAGTGACACCTGAGAAAATTGCCATAGTGAGAGAGGCAAATGCGATTGCCGAAGAAGAACTCGTGGAAAAACATAATCCATGGCAGTGTTTCGCAGCTCTCATTGGTCTGGGCACGGGTGTTAAGGGAGACGTCCGCCTTCATGGCTGGATCATCGCAGTCCGTGCCGTTCACTCACGCGATGCGATGACAGCAGAACCACTGGAACTGCCATGGGACACATTACATAAAATTGCAGCCCGCATCACCTCAGAGATCCCGGAAGTGGCAAGGGTGGTATATGATGTCACACCAAAACCTCCTGCAACAATTGAGTATGAGTGAATAACCGAAAAGGAAATAGATGAGGGAAGATTAATGCAATCTGATAAAAATTACCAGGAACTGGACGATAAATATTTCATGCACACCTTCACCCGCAACCTGATGCTTGTGAAGGGTTCCGGATGCCACGTCTGGGATGACAGAGGAAAGGAATACATCGACCTTGTGGCAGGCATTGCAGTCTGCAGCACCGGCCACTGCCATCCTAAAGTCGTACAGGCCATCTGCAGCCAGGCAAAGGAACTGATCCATATCTCAAACCTCTATTACGTCCCTCACCAGGGAGAACTTGCAAAAAAACTTGTGGAGATTACCGGACTTGAAGGGGGCAGGGCATTTCTCACAAACTCAGGTGCGGAATCAAACGATGGTGCAATTAAACTCGCCAGGATAAGAACAGGAAAGAAGAAATTCATCGCATTTATAGACGGTTTCCACGGCAGGACACTGGGTGCCCTTGCTGTCACCCATAAACCTGCAATCCGTGAACCATTCGAACCTTTAGAGCCGAAATGCACATTTGTAGAATTCGGCGACTTAAAAGTGCTTGAAGATGCAATGGATGAGGATACGGCAGGCGTCTTTGTCGAATGCATACAGGGTGAGGCAGGAATCATCCCGGCACCCAGAAGTTTCCTTGAAGGTGTCAGGGAGATCTGTGACAGATACGGTGCGCTCATGATATGCGATGAAGTCCAGACCGGCATGGGCAGGACAGGCAAGTGGTTTGCATTCCAGCATTCGGGCGTAAAACCCGATATCATCACACTTGCAAAA
>DAOVRB010000210.1 GCA_030628325.1 Methanomicrobiaceae archaeon
CATTCCAGCAGACAGGAAATAAAGAGACGATGTTTGCTGCAAATGCAATTCTCATCCTTGGTGCTCCTGATTTACAGGTGCTTTCTGTAGGTGTCAACCTGCCAAAGGGTAAAGAAGTGTTTCACAACGGAACAAATACCTATACAGCAGTAATCTCCAACAATGGAACGACACCATCCGGCACCTCCGTTGCCTCGCTATCCATTGATGGGGTAGAAGTTGCAACAGCAGATGTACCTGCCCTTAATCCGGATGAAACAGCGACTGTTGAATTAACGGATCCAGCCAACAGAATCGCTGGCACTCTCCTTACAATTGATGTCACTGCTGACTCAGACGGGACAGTCACTGAAGCTGATGAGACAAACAACGTTTATTCTCTTGATAAGACAGTTGTAAACAACGGTTACAGGGGTAAGAGATGGACAGACAGCACGAACCCTGATATTGAGACTGTAATTGACTGGGAAGGTCCCGGAAACTGCCTCTATTCAGCAGGTGACAGTGTGTATAAAAGCGGGTATTCAGGATGGTCTGAGCCAGACTATACTGTTTCGTGGACAGATGCCAACCTCCCGGTACCGGCAGGTGCTGTAACTGAAGAGACACGGCTCTATGTGTACTACACCTTTGATTACAAAGACACAATTTCAAATGACAATTACACTCTGACTTTCAATGGCAATGACCTGACAGGCATTGAGGATGCGGCGTACTCAGACAGGAAAGGTTTCGGTTCGTACAATTACAACTCAGGCGTTCTGATCTACAATGTGACCGGGATATTTGATTCATCCGGGAATTCTGCAATTTTCACAAACAACGAAGATCTGACCCAGAACAAGCAGATTTCACTCCACGGGTTTATGCTCGTCACCATATACTCATATGAGGGAGCACAGAATATACAGGTCATCTTAAATGAGGGTTATGACCAGCTCTATGTGAACCCCGATTATCATGTTTCAGCTAATGAGACATACGCATATGCACCGTTTGATTCTCTTAACTCCGAAAACGGCGTTTGTGCAACGCTCGTGACATTCGTGCCCGCAGGTATCGCTCCTGAGGGTGCATTATGGATCAACGGGAACAAAGTGGCTGATAATGCCTGGAGTGCACCAGCCGGTGCTCTGCACCAGATCGGTGTACATTCCTTTGATGCGACAGAGCAGATCACAAACGGGGACAATATCGTGGCATTCCAGCAGACAGGAAATAAAGAGACGATGTTTGCTGCAAATGCAATTCTCATCCTCCGTTCTCCTGATGCGGTTGCACACCTAAAGAACGGGTGGAACTTTATTTCAACGCCAAGAAGCCTCATGGACGGGAAGAATACAGCAGAAGAAGTATTTTCTGGTGTCACAACCGGTGATTACCGCATCTACCAGTATGATGCCGCTCTGGACTGCATGGTCTCAATGGAAGCCACAGATATCGTAAATCCACTTGAGGGTATCTGGGTGCATTCAGTTGGTACGGCCGATATCCCATTCTGGTTTGGTGATGAGGCCTGTTCACAGCCATATACAAAGGCACTCTATGCAGGATGGAATGCAATAGGCCACTCCGGCAGGGAGAAGGCAAGTCATGAAACAGCCCTCAGCGCAACTTCTGGTGCATGGACACAGGTAACCAGTTTCAATCCGGCAACTCAGATGTACAATACTTCTGTTGTGAGGGGAGGCACCGGGATATACGGAGAAGCTGACAAATTTATGTACCCGACTGAAGGCTACTGGGTCTTTGTGAGCGAAAATACACAACTGACAACTATCTGAGTATGAAAGGTAAACAGAGGTATTTATGAAACTAAAACTGATATCTGCCCTTCTCCTTATTTTTATGCTTGCGGCTGCGGTATCCGCAGTGCCACCAATACCTATGGAATTCCAGGGTTCAGTGACAATTGACAGTTCACCCGCACCTGCGGGGACGGTTATTATCGCTAAGATTAATTCTATGGAAAGAGGGCGGACTACGACAACAACTGCCGGTACATATGGCAGTTCGGGTGCATACGGTGATCGCCTTGAAGTTCACGGGACAGAGACAGACCTCAATAACAGAGCATCAGTCACCTTCTGGACGGGCGGCATAAAGGCAGATCAGGAGATCGTCTTTAAAAGCAAAGTCTCTGAGGTTCTGGCACTCTCATTTGACTCCTCTGCACAGGGAGGCAATGATGATGATACGCCTGTTTCATCCGGCACTTCCACTTTTAACCTGAATGAACTGAGTACCGAAGATACCGGAGGCGGGCACCAGAAGATAACAATTGACAGAAATATTGTTTCTTCAAAAGGTGGGGCTCTCAGTATATCCGGAACAACAATAACACTTACCAAAGAAGCGGGGAGCGGCTGGTCCGAATTTGTGATTGAAACCACCGAAGCGCCCACCGAAACAGCGGGTGAAATCAACGCAATTATATCCGGTGTTACGGCACACAGTGAGAAAGTTTCTGCTGATGTGGGCGGCACACCAGGGATTGTGGAGACGCACTTTGAGATTGAGATGAACCGCATGCCCGGCTCTGATGCATCCATTCTGTCTTCGGTTGCAAAAATGCCGGATTCAGATGCACAGTCTGCGTTCTCACTGACTGCAGAGGGCGAGGGGAAAGAGATTGCTGATACTGCATACACCCTCAACCTGAGAAAGACAAACATCGTAAATGGTGAAGACGGGATTACCTCAGCAAAGATTGTAATGAAAGTGAGTGAGACCTGGGTTTCTGCGCATGGCGGACCTGAGAATGTCGTGATATTCAGATACGACAATGAGAAAAACCCGCCGGTTTCACAGAAACTTGCAGTTGAGTGGTCAGGCCCTGTAAGCGGCATATATACATTTACCGGAGATTCCCCAGACGGACTCTCTGTATTTTCCCTTGCCGCGCTTGCCCTGCCCGGTGGGGGGGGTTCGTCACCGCCAGGAGGAGGCGGTAGTTCCCCGGGGACATCTGACACAAAGTCTTCAATCTCATTTGACCGTGACAAAACCGTAATCCCTGACAGCACCACGGTTCCTTCTCCCACACTCTCATCGCCAGAGAATGTGCCGGCATCTGATGACGGTTCTTCAGGTGAAACCACAGATAACAGCGGAGAGACAGCTTCTGATACTATGTCCGGGTTCCCGGTACTGCCCGTAGCCGGGGTAATTGCCATTGCAGGCATCGGAGGAGTACTGTATATCCTCTCACGGAAACCGTAGCCGGACTGTGCATGGATTGGGAGAACAGAATTGAACTACCTTTTTTTTCACCCCATCATGCCCGTATTAATATTCAGCCTGAAAGAAGTCAGATGGCATCCTGGTGACCGGGCAGTCACCAGAGCAACGTTTTTTCAGGAGAGTTCACCGAAGCTAATTTAACACTTATAAAAAATATGTTAGTACAATGAGTGCCGAAAGAAAATTATTTCTCATACTATGCATAGCCATGATTATCATGCCTGTGGCTGGCAGTCCTGCAGGCGTGATGCGGACCATCACCGGGATTGACGGAGATAATGCGGGGGATGGAGAATATCTTGTTACACTCACACCGCAG
>DAOVRB010000030.1 GCA_030628325.1 Methanomicrobiaceae archaeon
CTGAGAAAAACTGAGAAAAACTGAGAAAAACTGAGAAAAACTGAGGAGAAATAAGATTAGCCTAAGTGATGATCCTGTTCACTCTTCTTTTGCACGGCCGACCAGACTTTCTGCAACCATTTCTGCCCTTGATAATATTTCTTCCTCACCGGGTACTTCTCTTTCAGACATCAGAACCCTTCCGTCACAGATTACTGTATTCACAGCATTTCCGTTGCAGGAATAGACAACATTGGATACAGGGTTATGGAGCGGAGTCATGCATGCGCAGTTTCTGTCAATGAGAATTATGTCAGCTGCCTCACCCTGTTCTATTCTGCCGTTTCCAAATCCAAGAGCTTTCTTGCCTGCGGAAGTTGCCATTGCCAGTGTCTCCCCTGCAGGCAGAAGGGTATCGGAATTCCAGTAGAATTTCTGCAGGAGTGCGGCAGTTTTCATCTCTTCTGAGAGGTCAAGGTTGTTGTTTGATGAACATCCGTCTGTTCCGAGAGTGACATTTGCACCTGCGTCCTTTAGCCACTGGTATGGCATTGCCCTGTTTACTGCGAGTTTCATGTTGCTTGCAGGGTTATGTGAGACATGGACTCCCTTTTTTCCAAGAATTCTGCACTCTTTTTCATCAAGCCAGCAACAGTGAGCGGCAATAGTGCGGGAAGAGAGGCAGTTGCATTTATCCAGAAGTTCTGCGGGGCGCATGGCATGTTCATTAATACAGTCGTTCACTTCTTTTTCTGTCTCGCTCAGGTGAATGTGCAGTTTGATATCTTCTTCTTCACTGTATGCTGAGCACCATTCCAGAGCGTCTTTTGAGACGGTATATGGAGCATGCGGACCTACTGCACCTTTAATCCGCGGGTTGTTCATGGATTTAATATATGAAATGAGTTTTTTTGTTGAGGCAATTTCGCTGTCACGTTTTTCTTCATTACCAAAATCGATAAACCCGTGAGAAAGCACAGCTTTCATTCCGGTTTCATCCACTGCACGTGCGGCATCTTCCATGAAGAAGTACATGTCATTGAAAGCAACAGTTCCGCTTTTGATCATCTCCAGACAGGCGAGTTTTGTTCCCCAGTACACATCTTCACCTGTCAGATGTGCTTCAAGTGGCCAGATCTTTTCTGTCAGCCATTCGTGCAGGTGCATGTCATCTGCGTATCCGCGCAGTAATGTCATTGCAGCATGGGTATGGGTGTTAACCAGACCCGGAAGCGCTATCTTTCCTGATGCGTCTATGATGAATTCTGCGTCACTCCTGTGCACTGTTCTCGTATTTTCGCTGAGATCTTCGATTTTTCCGTCTGCGCTTATGAATATGTCAACTGTTTTGCCGTTAAGTAACACACCTGCAATCAGGATTGAGGCGCCGCCCCTGTAGATATCTGAATATTCCTTGTATTCATTCATTTCAGTTTCTCCACAATATTCTCTAAAATTCTTTCAGTTCTCTCTTTATTTTCTTTTGCAGTCTTCAGTATATGTTCGTACGTCAGGACTTCATGATTTAACCCGTGTGCGTAGTTGTCTACCATACATATTGCTGCGAATTTCATCTCCAGTTCTTTTGCAAGGGTCGCTTCACTTGCAAGCGTCATACCCACAACATCGGCAAATTCCACAAGTGCTTTCACCTCTGATACAGTCTCTATCCTGGGCCCTCTGGTCTGCGCATATACACCGCCTTTTTTTGCTTCAGGTATCAGTTCTGCAAGAACTGAACTGAGTTTCTCATCGATTTCCGGCATAACATGATCAATTGCATGATCGTGGATGGACGGGATGTCTGTTGTGCTCATATAATCAGTGGGTATTACAATTGAGCCGGGTTGAATCTCTTTTTTCAGGGAGCCTACTGAACCAAATGCAACAATTCTGTCAACCCCGGTTATTGCAAGTGCTGCAAGTGAGGCCCGGAAATTTATCCTGTGCGGGGGGAGGCTGAACTGGTGTCGCATCAATAATGCAATTTCACCCAGATGTACTTCAGCAGTGCCAAATGGTGTCGCAACTGTCTTTTTTTCAAGGTCCGGCAGGTCGGAGAAGAGAAGGCTGGTTCCTCCTATGATTCCAAGCATAAGGAAAGCCTCCTGTTGTACCCGGATTTAAATGTGAATGTTATGTGGTTCATAAATCATAATTTCCTTCATTAGGTCAGTCAAAAGTATGTCTGTTATACTGAAATATCTCTCTCTTGATTTGTGCCGGATAGAGGGCCTCATGATGGATCTTTGATTCAGCATGAGTTCAAGAAGTGACGTTCGTAACTATAATTTGTGCAACCCGATCAAAAACACTGATATGCCTTTGAATTAAACATTCAACAAAGGCGACTGATATGGAGAACAGCGTTCATGAATGGCTCTGGCAGTGCAATCTTCCTGATAATACGGAACTTCAGGAGCATACGCTGAAAACCGACCGGAGCATCGTTATTGGTGAGAGGTGTAAAATTGATTATGGCCTCCAGGGCGAAGATGTGATTGTCTGTGAATTCAGTTCGATAAACGGTAATATACACGCAGGCGGGGATATTCGTATTGACAACTGGTGTGTCATCCAGGGTGATGTCTATACGGAATCAGATGCGTTTCTTGGCGAGGGTGTAAAAATCCTTGGGAGGCTTATTGTCAAAGGAGATCTTGATATTGGTGACAATGTCCAGATTGAGAAGGGTTTTGAGGCAAAGGGGTGGATTTCCATAAGAAACCCCATGCCTGTTGTCACATATATTATTCTCTACTTAATCACCCTTCTTGGAATTGAGAAGGAGAACGAGATAAATTCAGTCATGCAGAATCTTTTTGGTTATGATGATGAGGAGGATGAAAGTGGTGAAATTATAGTTCCCCTGATGATTCCCGCACACTCTGTTCTGAACATGGATTTTTTTTCAGTTCCAAAAGGCATCTCAATTGGTTCAGACTGCAGGCTTTACGGGAACATCAGAGCCGGTTCAATATCGATACAGGAGAACAACACAATATTTGGCAGTATGAGGGCAGAGAATACTGTTTCAATCTCTAAAGGATCGGTTGTTCATGGAGATGTGGTTGCAGGCGGAGATGTGGATGTTACTCAGAATGTACATATTCTGGGGGATATTCATTGCAGGAACCTCTCCATCCATGAAGATGCCCGTCTTGATGGCACTATAAAGGCACCCGGCGGTGTTAAAATCGTGAGAGACTCATGAAAATTAAACATTTTTTTGAACTGGATGCAGTTGAATGCATAGAACCTTCATATTCCGCACTACCTGATGATTATTATACATCTGTTACAGTTGAGACGGATGCAGATGAAGGGCGTCTTTTAGTGGATGAGGGGGAGTATCCGATTGCTGTTGCCCTTCACGGCAAAGACGGGTGGTTTCTCTCAAATTTTGTGTTCAGGACTGTGACTGCAGATCTGATTGAAAAGGTTCATGATCTCGGGGTGGATGTATATCAGGAACCCGGTTCTGCCTGGGTATCTGCCTTAAGAGAGTATTATAGTGAAAAAATAACTGAAGAAATTCTGCCAGCTCATGAGGACAACCGCCCCGGGAGAGATGACCTGATCAGGGAACTTATTGGGGATATCTGGGGGAAACGCGTGGGGATTCAGTGTATTGACTGTTGTTGTGGTTCCGGGGTGGTCTCTTCGGTACTGAGAGAATATGGCATGAAACCTCTTTCATATGATAATGATCCTGCGTTATTGTCACTGGGCCTTGCATCAGGACGCCTTCTTCCGGATGAAACGATGTGGATTGACGGTACACTGGCTTCGGCATATATGTCGCCTGTTGATGCAGGTATCGGGTGCATGCTGGGAGATATTACTAACTTCAATGCCGGAATGTGGGAGGAGATTGTTGGTGAATTACTGGTTCTTACAAAAGAAACAGTGATCACTGTGGCAACCAGACCCGAAGTTCTCAGGGTTGAAGAATGGTGTAAATCAGCAGGACGCAATGTGGAAATATTTGAAAACGAACGTGACCCTATTTATGACCGCTGGGTTTGTCTTGCAAAATAATCCCTGGTCGCGGTTTAACAACTATTTTTCCTTATTATTCAACGATTCAAGTGTGTCCCTTTCTGTATGGTATGTATACCAGACTGACAGCCATTGCAATGGTGTTTATGAAGTATAATTACTGCGTATATTATCTGTAGGAATTGCAGAAATGGTGAGTAGTACATGACATATGGCAGTATACCCGAACTCCTTGCTCCTGCCGGTTCTCCTGAGGCGCTCCGTGCCGCTGTTGCCGCCGGTGCGGATGCAGTGTACCTGAGCGGGCAACAGTTTGGTGCCCGGAGATTTGCGGCCAATTTTGATGAAAAAGCTCTCAGGGATGCTGTTTGTTATTGTCATCTGAGGGGTGTGTCGGTTTATGTGACCGTCAACACTCTCATACGTGATGATGAACTTGTCCGGGCGGCTGACGAATTGCTGTGGCTTTACGAAACAGGTGTTGATGCTGTTCTGATCCAGGATGCCGGGCTGGTTTCGGTTGCACACACGGTGGTGCCTGACCTGATACTGCATGCCTCAACACAGATGACAATTCACAATTCTGAAGGTGTCGTCCGGGCAGCGAAACATGGTATCCGGCGGCTGGTATTGCCACGTGAACTGTCAGTCCCTGAAATTGAACGAATACATAAGCCGTCTGAGAAAGTGGATGTCGGCCTTGAGGTATTTATCCATGGTGCCCTGTGCTACTGCTATTCAGGGCAGTGCCTTTTCTCTTCAATGCTCGGTGGCAGGAGTGGTAATCGTGGGATGTGTGCCCAGCCCTGTAGAAAACCGTACGAACTCGTAAAGGGTTTTTTGGATGAGTATGGCAGGTCCGTTTCATTAATGACTATACATGCAGATGGTAACTATCTCCTGTCACCACGTGATCTTTGTACATATCCACGGCTGGATGAAGTGCTTAAGGCACCTGTTCACTCCTTAAAGATAGAAGGGAGGATGAAATCTCCCAAATATGTTGCAATAGTTGTATCTGTGTACAGAAAAGCACTTGATGCCATTTTTAACGGTAAATGGAACCCCTCACCTGAGGATTTAACAGACCTGATGATGGTTTTTAACCGTGATTTTACCTGTGGTTATCTGCTTGGTGATAAGGGTCTGGACCTGATGGGCCACGAACGACCGGACAACAGGGGAATTGAGATAGGTGAGGTCGCAGATTACAACCAGAGGTCAGGTGAGGCTTTAGTCACGCTGAATGGAAGTCTGTTGCCTGCCGCGGGTGACGGGATTGTATTCAGACAGATGAAGTCCGGTTCTGAGGATGTCGGGATGACGATTCGGCCTCCGTTTAATGTCAGAGCCAATCTTCTGAAAATCTGTGTGCCTGCACCCATAACACCCGGATCGAAAGTTTACCTTACAACAAGAGTCTCATTAAACCGGCGTGCAAAAGAGATTATTGAATACAGGGCAGGTAATTCAGAAAGGCGGGTGGAACTGGATCTAACAGTTCAATGGGATGGGGGTACCCCTATACTGTCCGGTGTAGCCTGGTGTGGCAGAGGGCCTGTTGATGTTGAAATGAAGGGGGAGTTCAGCATGGAACCCGCGCGAAACCGTCCGCTGACTTCTGAAAATATTGAGGGGATGCTTAGAAAAACAGGTGATACGCCCTTCATAATCAGGAACCTTAATCTGGATTATCCTGGTGGGTTGTTTGCCCCTGTCAGCATGATAAACAATCTCAGGCGGTCGTTTCTTACACTTGTGGAAGAACGGATAAATGAAGCATACAGGCCTTCACCCGATGATGTGGCTGATGCAGGTAAGAGGCTTGATGATTTCAAATCAGAGCTGAATTCGGTAAAAGAAAGCAAAAAAATTAAAGCAAAATGCACAATTGCTCTCTCGGCCTATGCGAACACCCTGGATGGTGTTTTTGGAGCTGTTAAAGGCGGGTGCCGCTATATTTACTTTGAACCTGAAATTGTCCTTTCAGACCGCAAAGCGAATATTTACGGTGTCTGTAATCAGTTGTCATTAATCGATGAAATCAGGAAGGCGGCAGTATACTGTATGGAAAACATGGCAGAACTCTACTGGAAATGGCCACGTATTACAACAATGAAATTCCTCGATTTTGCAGTCCCTCTGATCCCTGAAATGCAGACTGCAGGGATATCCGGCATCATGGTCGAGAACCCGGGTACAGCAGAGGCAATTCGTGCAAAAGCGCCTGGAATACCTGTACTGGGCTCAGTGGGTCTCAATATATTCAATCATTTGTCAGTAAAATGTCTGAGTGATATATTTTCACATGTTACATTGTCTCAGGAACTATCCATTGAACAGATAAAGGAACTTATTCACAGTCTGCGTTCCTCCTCATTCTCCTCCTATACCAGTGAGATGAAAGTGGAATGTATTGTACAGGGGCCCGTTGAACTGATGGTTACAAAAGACTGCCTGCTTTCGTCAGTTTCAGGCTGTGGTGCCTGCAGGGCTAAAAAAGAAAAAACCTGGTGGGGTATTCGTGACAGGCACGGGGCTGTTTTCCCGGTATCTGTGGACGGCGAATGCTATACACACATCTATAATTCAGTAGAGACCTGTCTTGTGGATGACATTCCCGCTCTTATTGATGCCGGTGTGGATTCAATCGCCATTGATTGCCGTAACAAAACCGGGGCGTATGCAGAAGAAATGGCATCTCTTTACAGTTCAGGTATCAGTGTTGCAGAAATAGGTGAGTCCGGTATGAAAAAAGAGTTGAACCGGCTAAAAGAAAAGGTCCGCAACATCTCTGCCGGAGGAATTACAAAAGGGCATTTCCAGAGTCCCCTGAAAGAAAAATAGAATCAATATAATGAGATGGGGGATTTGGCTATGACTTATGACTTGGTTACCTTTCATCACATCATCACGCCCCTCTATCTTTCTTCCCTTTTCTCCTTCCACCTAAGTATGATTCATCCAGTTAATCCCATCAGGTCTCTTTGTTTTATGTCGCGAACTCTCTCCGGATGAGTATATATTGTGAACCTCTCTCCTCTGGAGAAGCAGATGAGGGTTATGCCGGTCCGGTCGGCAGTCAGTATGCCCTGGTCTGTAGATGCAGCCCTGGAGATGATTATTGGTATGCCGGCGTTTGCACTTTTGGAGATCATTCCTGAGGGTTGTCTCCCTGTACAGGCTATATAACATTCTGAAAGATCTATCCCGTTTAATGCAGCATACCCAACCAGTTTGTCAACCGTATTGTGGCGGCCAATATCACAACTTTTTGAAACTATGTTTCCGTTTGAAAAGAGGACAGAACAATGCACCCCGCCGGTTTTTTTCCAGGTCTCTGATTCGATTTCACTGGTTGCCCTGAATATATCATCAGGTGTGATTGTCAGCGATGAGTTTACTGCATGTGGAATATTCCTGATCCCGCAACCACCACCTGACCTGAATTCTTTTTCAAAAGACTGCCTGTCTGATGTTGCTTCCACCCGGATTTCATTGCCTGAAACTTCTACATTTTTAACCTGCCCGGCAAGCCCTTCACAAATTACAAAACCTGCTCCAAGTTCTTTTAACTGCTCAGGACTTGCAACCTGTTCGGTAATAAACCGGTTGTTCAGGTACAGGGTGAAACGTTCCTCCCTGATTACATCATCCATAAATCGTGTTACTGAACTATTCTTTACACGTATTGCGGGATACTGATCCATTACCAAATGTTATCCTCCTTATCTCTAATCCACCATAAGCCTTCAATTTTGATAAATTATAGTTACGAACGTCACTTTTTGAACTAATATAAATCGCGAAACGCGGTTTATATTGGTTATTTTTAAAAACGTGCATGACGCCTGAGCGTCAGGCACTGTTGAATAAAAATGTCTCTCTCATTTTTATGGGAATACGTTCGGAACTATAATGAAGAAAACCAGACTTTTTACTAAAAGTTTGGTTTTCGACTATATATGGATCCGGGTACTGAGGTATTGAAATTGTAATATAGGTGAGTTATTAAATGGTGTTCAGTCCAATAA
>DAOVRB010000198.1 GCA_030628325.1 Methanomicrobiaceae archaeon
ACCTGCGACTGCTATTCTCTGGTAGATATCAAGGTATGGAGTAACTTCATCAAGGAAATAAAAATCGGCATCTTTTGATAAACAGGCTGCGATTGCAACTCTCTGTAGTTCACCACCACTAAGATCACTGATATTTCTCTCAAGAACCGTAGTTATATTTAATTTTTCAACATAATATTCAAACATCCCTCTTTCATCGGTTGATTTGAGGAGTTCTCTTACTTTCCCTTTAAATGCTTTGGGAATATAATCAATATATTGAGGTTTTAACGCCGCTTTTATCCTACCTTCTGATACCATCCTGAGATAATCATAAAGTTCTGTGCCGGCAAATATTTTTAGAATTTTTTCCCAGGATGCCTCCTCCTCAGTATCTCCAAGATTTGGAATAATCTGTCCGCTTAATATTTTTACAGCCGTACTCTTTCCTATACCATTTGCACCAAGGATGCCGGTTACCTTCCCCTCAACCGGTGTTGCCATACCATACAGGGCAAAGCCGTTCTTCCCGTAACGGTGTGTCGGGTGCTCCAGTTCTTCAGGGAGGGAAACAATATCGATTGCCCCAAAGGGACATTTTTTAACACATATGCCACATCCGACACAGAGTTCTTCGGAGATAACAGCTATTTTTTCATCACCGATAATGATAGTCTCGTCTCCTGTCCTGACACGCGGACAATAAAGAATACATTCTCTTCCGCATTTCCTTGAATGGCACCGGTCTTTATGAACAACAGCAATTCGCATAATTCATCACAAAAATATATTTATATGTTTATTTAGGGTATGAGAGGGTAATTCAGCATTGTCAGGAGGATTGTCCAGCTGATAAACCAGAATGCAAAAGTCATAAAACCCTGATAGAACCAATCTTTGCCGCCAAGTTTTGTATAGTCTATTTTGAATATCATAAAGATATGTTTCTGGAATACTATACCTGCAAGGAGAAACAGCCACCCAAGTATGGCTTTTGGCTCCCCGGCAGTTGATGTGGGATCTCCAATTAGCATAAATGAAATGATCCCCATCAATATACCCATAAAGGAAGCGATAGCCGTCCTTATTACCCTGTTATTGTATTCAAGCTTTTTTTCAGCCTTGGTCAGGGGTGCGCTTTTTTCTATAATTGTCTCAGTACTTTTTTTTACAGCACTCTCTGCACTTTTTTCCTCACTCATCAGGATTACACCAGTGATTACTTTTTTAGTTTTCAGACAATATGTAGTTTGGTATACTAATGGCAACACAACAGGGAATGAGTGGGATTGACCTGCATGCGATGGTATCTGAACTACATGCACGCCTTCCTTTCTGGATGGGTAAGTCCTACCAGTATGACAATAAAACATTTGGCATCAGGCTAAATGGTGAAAATAAGGAAAAATATAATTTAATTATTGAATTAGGTCGAAGAGCACATTTTACAGAGTTTTTGCCACCATCCCCCCCAAATCCATCTGGTTATTCAATGTTCCTCAGGAAATACCTCTCAGGTGGCAGAGTTTTAGATGTGAGACAGCATGGCCTTGAAAGGATTATTGATATTACTGTTGGTAAAAGTGAGACACAATATCACATCATAATAGAGCTTTTTGATGAA
Source organism: Methanomicrobiaceae archaeon (assembly GCA_030628325.1). Taxonomy (GTDB): domain Archaea; phylum Halobacteriota; class Methanomicrobia; order Methanomicrobiales; family Methanomicrobiaceae; genus DAOVRB01. The sequence continues at coordinate 1,604 of DAOVRB010000198.1, forward strand.
GGCAACATCATCCTCTGCGACCGTGAATACCTGATAATACAGCCATTCAGCCGACGGCATTTCAAAAACAGGGAAATCATTTCCGGAGTCAGATATGTATTTCCAATTGAGGAATATTTGCGCAGATCTCCTGAAGAAGTAGAAGAGATACTTGCTGCTTCTGACCGTGACCTTGTAAGAACTCTGGCAACCGGACTGATGCTCGGGGGTCGTTATGCCGAAGAGGTTTGCACAATCTCGGGTTTTGATAAAAATATTGATCCATTAAAAGCAGATGCAGAAACAATTTCTCAGACATATAATGAAATTGTTGCTAAATCAGAGAGCAGTATAAAACCCCAAATCTCAGAAACAGGTTGCTGGCCATTCCATCTGTCTGGTGAAAAACAGGTTCAGACCTTTGAAACCTTTAACGAAGCACTTGATGCATTCTTTCCTAAAACAAAGAAGGAAATAAAGGAGACTAAACCTAAATTATCAAAAGAAGAAATTATTCGAAAACGCCAGGCAGATGCAATTGTGGGTTTTGAAGCAAAGATAGAGCATTTTGAAGCAATCATTGAATTGATTTATTCCAACTATCAGGTTATAGCAGATGTAATTCACACACTTGATTCAGCAAGCAAAACATATTCCTGGCAGGAGATTGAGGCGATAGTGAAAAATAGTGACATCCCTTCAGCCCGACTAATTTCAAAAATATATCCTGCCGAATCGGTAGTGGATATAAAACTCGAAAAAACCATAAAAATTAATGTTCATGAGAGTGTTGAGGTCAATATCAACCGATATTATGGACAGGTAAAAAAATTCAAAAAAAAGAAGAAGGGCGCACTTGTTGCAATGAAAATGTTTTCCGGAGTGAAATCTGTCCGGAAGAAACAGTTTACTCCACTGAAACCAAAGTGGTATCACCGTTTCCGGTGGTTCTATACAAGCGATGGTGTTCTTGTAATTGGTGGGCGTGATGCCGGTTCAAACGAGGACGTTGTAAAAAAATACATGGAAGGCGGAGATACTTTTGTCCATGCAGATGTACACGGGGGCAGTGCTGTAATTGTCAAAGGCGAAACAAAATGCTGGGATGAAGTGGTTCAGTTTGCAGCATCATATTCAAATGCATGGAAAGCAGGACATTTCACTGCAGATGTCTATGCGGCAGACCGACAACAGGTTAGTAAAACACCTGAATCTGGGGAATCTCTTGCCAGAGGATCGTTTGTAATCCGTGGTGAACGGAAATATTTCCGTGATGTGCCTGTAGGTGTTGCAATAGGGCTACAGACAGAACCAGCCGTTGCGATCATAGGCGGGCCGGTGTCGGCAATTCAAAAACGGGTAAAACACTATATCATTCTGAAACCTGGAATATTTGAGCCCAACGATATTGCAAAGAAAGTATTAAAAGCGCTCCGCATGAAGCTATCCGAAGAAGAACTGAAAGGTCTCAGGAATATTATAAACACTGAGAAAATTGCTGCATTTGTTCCACCAGGTGGTTCAGAAGTCGTGGAGTAATATGAAAGCGGAATATGATCTTCTGAAAAAAAAATATGGTGAAATAAAACTATTTCCAGAGACAATAGATGACCTGTGGCACCTTGATCATCTCGTGGCTCCCGGCGATCTTGTTTTTACAACCACATTTAGGAGTCTCGAATCTGCTACAGATAAAGTGAGACCGGAAAAAACAGAGAAAAAACCGGTAAGACTTGGTATTAAAGTAGAGAAGGTGGAATTCCACAGTAATGCAAACCGTCTTCGTATCAGTGGTGTAATTGAACACGGACCTGATACAGGTTTTCATCATACACTAAATATCGAAACTGGACACGAGATATCTGTCATCAAAAAATGGAAGAATCTTGACCTTGAACGTATTGAAAGATCAGTAAAGGCATCTTCGTCAGGTTTGATTCACGTAGTCACTATAGAGGAAGGTGAAGCACAGATATTCCGCCTCCGGCAGTACGGGCCGGAACTTGTAGCCTCACTTATAGGTGGTTCGGGAAAACGTGAGGGTCTGGACTCCCGCACTGTTTTTTTTGAAGATATTCTCTCATTTATGCAGGAAATAACAGGA
>DAOVRB010000247.1 GCA_030628325.1 Methanomicrobiaceae archaeon
GAATACTCCTGAAAGACCATGCCGAGTTTTGGATTGGGAGCGGTAATTACATCATTATTGAGTCTGACAGCTCCGGATGATACCTGTTCAAGACCTGCAATGATGCGGAGGAGGGTGGTTTTTCCGCACCCGGAGGGTCCGACAAGGCAGATGAACTCTTTCTCTTTAATCTCAATATTGATATTTTCCAGAGCGATTGTAGGTTCTGTGTCTTCCCGTTCAAAGACTCTGTTTACATTTTCAATAGCAACTTTACCCAATCTAACGCACCTCCTGTTCTTTCCATCTGTACATCCGCCTCCCCACATAATAGCGGAAGATCATGTCGATGACCAGGCCGATTAAACCCAGTACGAGCATGTAGACGACTACATTTGGCATCTGGTGGAGGTTGTAGTATGTCCAGAGGTTCTTTCCCAGACCCAGTTTGCCACTGCCTGCTCCGAATATTTCAGCACCGACAAGGCACATCCATCCGACTCCCATGGATATCCTGATCCCTGCTATGATTGAAGGGATTGCAGACGGGAATGCAATATAACGGATGAGACTGGCACTGCTTGTACAGCCGAGTACTTTCCCTGCTTCGATAAACACCTTTGGGACGTTTCTGAATCCTGTATAGGTGCTTATAAGGATGGGGAATACTGCACCGATAAAAATAATAAATCCTGCTGATATGTCGGTGAGTCCGAACCAGATGATTGCAAATGGTATCCATGCAAGTGGAGGGATTGGCCGGAGAATTTCGATTATCGGGTTTATTGCAGAATCTATCTCCTGAAACCACCCCATTGCAACACCGGTGGGTATGCCGATTAATATGGCAGCCCCTATCCCTATTGCAAAGTGAAGCAGGCTGACTCCTGTGTCGGGAATGAGTGTACCTCCTTTGCCGAAGAGAAGACCGTTGCATGCAATGACTACGTCAACAAAACCGGGCAGTTTGAATTTATTGGCAACAACAAATCTGGCGATCAGTTCCCATATGATTATGGCTGTCAGTATTGATGCAACCGGTAGAAGGATCTTTTTTGTAACAGTTCTCTTTTTATTATTCATATTCAGATTTTCCTGCCGGCAGGGTTGCCCTGCAATATTATGGAAAAATCAAAGATTCCTGAAGTTTGCTTTTTGACTATAATTCTATAGTATACGGGGTGGCAGCCGGAGAGATGATCTCTCCCTGTGTAATGTCTGTTACCTATATGATAGTCAGATGATAATAAAAAAAGCAGGGGTTTTTGATCAGGCAGTGACCTTCTCATAGAATGATGTATCAAAGATTTCATCTCTGGTCATCGGCTTTGTGATGTAGCCCAGTTCTGACTGGATGGTCGTATAGTCGACAACAGAGTCAATGATGAGTGAAGGGTCAGATGTCCATGAACCGTCCCATTCATTTATTGATTTCTTCACTGTTTCCACGTCCCACTTTGTTTTTACTGAGAAGATCTCTGCTGCTTCATCAGGGTGTGCGATGTTGTAGTCAGTTGCGTTAATGTGGATTTTGATAATCTCTTCAACAAGATCCGGGTGGTTACGGATAAGGTCGCCTGTGACTACCAGCACACAGCATGCGTGGTTCTTTTCCATCTCTCCTGATGCCACAACAGATCGGCCGTTGCCTTCCACTTCAATGATGGTCGGTGCAGGGTGCGGGAGGAATACGCCGTCTACCTGTGCTGCGGTAATTGCGGTAATTGCGTCACCAGGTCCCATCGGGCGTATGTCCACGTCATTGTCCGGGTCAAGACCGTTCTCTTTGAGCCAGTTGCGGAGAAGTGTGTCCTGGATGGTGCCTGGCGGGAATGTTGCAAGAGTGAGTCCTTTTAAGTCTGCAGGGCTTTCATATGGAATCTCTGTCCTGAGCACGAGGTTTGACCCCTGTGTCTGGACGCCGGCTACGATCTTTGCATCAAGGCCGGTTGCCAGTGCTGAGATGACTGGTGCTGCGCCTACGTATGCAACGTCAATTTCGCCTGCAAGCATGGCCTGCATCTCCGGTGCGCCTGTCGGGAACTGGAATTCCTTTATTGACTCAACACCATACGGTGCAAGATCTGTCTCCCACCATCCCTTTTCCATTGCGGTCATGTACGCAATCTGGTGGGTACTTGGCTGGTATCCGAAGCTGAGTTCTTTAACTGGTTTTACGGTGGGGGTCTGGTCTGTTGTCCCTGTGCATCCGCATATGAGTGCAAGTGCCACAAGCAGGGCAACAGTTGCTATTATTCCTGTATTTTTCTTCATCTTTTTCTCCCTCTTCAAACAAGTTTAGAGTTGTACACATCTTCGTGTAACTCAATATATATGCTATTGGATTCTGCTAACATTTATTGGGCTTTAAAGGACTAGTGTTATTGGTGATTATGACAATGAGCCATACTATTTCTGGTGTTTGTCAGTTTCTCTCTGTTTTTGTGTTTGTCTGTGGTTCCCTGTATGAGCCTGTCAGATCAGATCTTTTCCGGGTGATTGCAGATCTGGTTCTTTTTTCTTTTCTTTCCGGTGAGGGATGATGAGTGATATTAATCCCTTTCAGGTTCCTTTCTATAATCAGGAGTTGGAAAAAAGTATGAAAGGAGACCCCCTCAGAAAAGGACGGCTTGGTGGCGAACGTCCACAGGAGGTAATGGAGTTTCTGTCATCTATGGGTGCTGACAGGTGGATTGGCAGGGCTGATCTCATAGTTGATATTGCACACCTCCTTATGCTGGAGAAGCAGGAGATCATTGACAGGGAGGCTGCAGTGGCAGTGATGAAGGCACTCCTTGGGATGCTGGACGAAGGTCTGCCTGAATCTGTGTATGATGACCGTTATGAGGATATTCATGCCGGAATTGAGGCAAATCTTATTCATAGTGTAGGGATGGATTTCGGCGGGCGGCTTCACATGGGCCGATCGAGAAATGATGAGGTTGCCACCTGTATCAGGTTATCTCTCAGGCGAGAAATGCTCTCCCGGATGTCAGAGATAAACTCACTCAGGCAGGTGCTTTTAGATTTGGCATCGGTTCATACTCAGAGTGTTATGCCGGGTTTCACCCATCTTCAGCATGCACAGCCAACAACACTGGCGCATTATATGCTCAGTTATGAACAGGCATTTTCACGTGACTTTGATCGTTTCCGGGACACTTATGCACGTGTAAACCTCTGCCCGCTCGGTGCTGCGGCGTTTGCATCCA
>DAOVRB010000207.1 GCA_030628325.1 Methanomicrobiaceae archaeon
ACCGGAGGAAGACCGGGACATTTTACCTGGTCCTGACAATAATTGTAGATAATTAAGTAGGATCGTAGAAAAATCAATCTGCACCATATGCCTCTTTTTTTCAAAAATACTGGATTTATGACTTCAAAATTTTTCGAAGTCATGAGTTGGCTTATGTATTTAAAATTACCATTATAGTATATGGTAAAGAAGAACAATCAAAAAACAGGCATACCATTACTGTTTGGAACAGCTATTGTTCTTGCAGTATGCCTTATCTGTGCCGGATGCATTTCCGCACCCCCTGCCACAGATGGTAACAACGAGAATGAATCAATTAACGAAACAACAGAAGTGCCGACACTGCTAGCATTGCCAGGAACAGAATGGCAGCTGATTTCATATGACAACGGGACAACAGAGATGATTTCCGTCATAAAAGATACTGAAATTACACTGGAATTCAATGAAGATGGCCGTGTTGCAGGCTCTGCCGGCATTAACAGATATTTCGCCCCCTACGAAATCAATGGTGATAAACTCTCTTTCGGATTAATCGGGAGCACACTGATGGCAGGCCCGGGACCGGTTATGAATCAGGAGAGCACATACTTAAAACTGCTCAACTCAACCGCCTCATTCGGTGCTAAAGAAGAAGAAAAACTGACACTTTTTGATTCAGACGGAAAAGCCATTCTGGTCTTTGAAAAGGCACAGCCACCGGCACCAGAACCACTGACCGGAACAAAATGGGTGCTTAATTCATACAATGACGGCAATGAAGCAATCGTTTCCGTTATCACAGGAACCGAAATCAACCTGATCTTTAATGAGGAAGGTGGAATCTCCGGGTCCGCAGGGTGCAACAGTTACTTCTCCTCCTACGAAACCGATAGCGACACACTCTCTTTCGGATTAATCGGGTCAACAGAGATGTTCTGCAATGAACCAAATGGAATCATGGAACAGGAGAGCACATACCTAAAACTACTGGAATCCGCAACAGGATACCTGATTGAAGGAGACCGCTTAACAATACAGAACTCCTCAGATAAGACCATACTGACTTTCATAGCAGCGGAGTAGGAATCTTACCTATCACCTGAAACAGATCCTCCCCCTCAATATTTTTTGATACCTAACCAGAACAACCGGAAACCAGAGTTCGCATAACAACCACTACATCTGCAATGCAGATCTCCTTTTTGTGTTCCTTTTTTGTGTTCGGATTATTCGGGTTATTCAGATTTTTTGGATCAGGGCTTATAATCTCATTATCCGCATTAAAAATCCACACTCTGAATATGATTTTGGGTCTGTAGAATTCCTTTATGAGAACAACAGGAAATGATTTTTTCCCTTACCTGTCTTAGGGTATAGATCATCAGTTTGAAATTAATCTTCCTGACCAGATACTGAGCCTCTTCTGCCAGATCAGCACCGGATGGACGGACTCGGAATTCACAGCAGTCTGGATACACCCCCATTTAATACGACAATATACATATAATAAGTCATGAAAAAGACACAATTCTTTATCATCACAATTGTCATTATGCTCTCCCTCATCGCTTCGGCGGGATGTGTAGGAAGCACAGACACCACCCCTGCCACAATTCAGACGATGCCGGATGTGTCGATCAATTCGACCCCGGTCCAGTATATGGATGTGAACGGAGTCAGGCTGGCATACAGGGAATTCGGATCGGGCGAACCGCTCCTCATGGTAATAGGGTTCGGCGGCACCATGGACGGCTGGAACGAGACCTTCATCAGTATACTCGCCTCGAAATACCATGTTTATACCTACGACCATCGGGGTATGGGGTACAGCAGCGACAACAATGCGACACCCTCCATTTCCCGGTACGCACAGGATGCAGCCCTGCTGATACCTGCGCTGGGGTATGACAGCATGCATATATACGGGGTTTCCATGGGGTCCTCGATATCGCAGCAGCTGGTTATAGATAACCCAAAACGCGTACAAAAACTGATCCTGAGTTCTAATTCATACAGCATCAGGCTCAATGAGACAGAGACGCTGCTCAACCTCGTTGAATCGTCCGCAGTCGATCCCACCGTGACGGAGGGCATACGCAGAGAGGCGCAGGCAGACCTGGCGTGGAACGGGAGCTATGACGGCCTTGGCGGAATCCAGAAAGATGTCATGCTCATTGGGGGAACTGATGATGCACTGACTCCGGATTCGATTTCGGTCCGAATGGCAGGGCAGATTGATGGATCATGGCTTGTCCGGTTTAAGGGAATCCCGCATGCAGGCTCTGCCTATGCACCGGTGGAGTACGGGGAGAGCGTCCTGAACTTCCTCGGGATGGATGAATCGCCCGCATAGGGAAACAGAGTAATTGGTGATTATAGTCAAAAAGTGACGTTTGTAACTATATTCACCAAACTTTTTTAAAAAACGTGCATGACCTCTCAACGTCACGCACTAAGTGTAAAGAATGTCACTTTCATTGTTTGTGCCTGTGATTCTTCAGAATATCATGTGTGTTTTCATAGTGCGACCGGAGGGAAGAACGGATTCCGGGCTCAGGGAGCGGATGCGTAACCTGGAGGTATGCCAGAGCGTGAAGAGAGATGAGGCGTCCCGGAGCGCCGGTGTGGGTGTGGGTGGACTGGTGGCTTCAAAAAGGGATTATGTTCTATTCAGAGCAAATTCTACCGCTGCCTGCGCGTGTATAGTCATGGTGTCAAAAACCGGCACGTTTACATCCTCTTGTTTAATCAACAATGGAATTTCAGTGCATCCTAAAATGACTCCTTCTGCACCCTCTTCAACAAGATGATCAATTATTTTTATAAATTTCTCTTTTGAATTCTCATTTATGTTCCCGGCACATAATTCATCAAATATCACCGAATTAACCAGTTCACGTTCTGTTTCATTGGGAATAATTACCCTGAGCCCATATTTTGTTTCCAGCCTGTCCCTGTAAAAATCCTGTTCCATGGTGTATTTTGTGCCCAGCAGCCCGACAGTTCTGATTCCACTTTTATTTATTTTTTCACCGGTTGCGTCGGCGATGTGGAGCAGAGGGATGTCAACATTTGCTTCAATGTCTCCGGCAGTTGAGTGCATCGTATTGGAGCATATTACAATAAAATCCGCACCTCCTTTTTCAAGTCCCTGTGCGGCATCAATCATTGTTTTTCGAAGGGCTTCCCAATCCCCCTCTTTCGCCAACCTTTCCTCTTTTGAAAATTCCCCGAATTCAACAGAATACATCAGGATCTTTGCGGAATGCAATCCACCAAGTTCCTCGTTGACCATCTCGTTCATTAATCTGTAATATTCGATAGATGAAACCCAACTTATCCCCCCGATGAGGCCAATTGTTTTTATTTGTGTTTCTTCTGAGCTAAAGCTAACCGCGTCTGCATCTGAACTGCTTTGATTACGGCCATCATCTCCCATATCCGCAGGAAGTGGGGGGCCAACACAGCCACTGATTGCAATGGCCATTAAAAACATAGCCAATAGGAAGAACAGTCCAAATCCTGTTTTCATATTTTTTAGTTATGTCTTAACAATTATAGTCGTTTTGGAAAACCTCTTATTCTTCAATGGCTGTACAGCCTGTCAGACCCGGAGCTGGGGCAGGAAACATAACCGGGTTGTTCAGGGGAACAA
>DAOVRB010000017.1 GCA_030628325.1 Methanomicrobiaceae archaeon
ATGCATCTGCTCATACTGCAGGGTCAATGATAGTGGTTTTCGGCTGTTGATGAACGGGTTTTCTGGTTTTTTTCGTAAGCGATCTCAAGGTAGATCTCTATTACCTCAGAGATGTTTTTGAGAGCTTCCTTCTGCGTGTGCTGTAATCTGAAGATTGTATTCAAAGACTTCTTCTTCTGATGGTACCGGTTCATTATGGTCAATGAGACTCTCAATGTACAGTTCAACCGCTTCTTTGGTCATCTCAATAGCTTCATCGATTGTCTCTCCATATGTAACACAGCCGGGCAGCGAAGGTACAAAAGCCATATACCCACCTTTAGGTTCTTTCCTGAGCATAATGCGGAAATTATAGGTTTTTTCCATGACAGATTCCTGATTTTTCTATTTGTCATCCATACCTGATGCATAAAATATTCGGATTAATCCGGCGGCTTCTTTTTGCAAACCGTCTCACGAATTTTTAGGAGATGAGGGAATGAAGATTGTCTCTGTTTTTTCCATAGTCGTATGCAATTTAATCCCAACTTTGCCACTTCACTCAAATTCCTCAGATTGTGGCGGAATAGAATTTGACAGTTCCAGATATTTTGAAAAATATCTCCCAAAATCTCTTCATTTTGGGCTTAAATTCCAGACGACACTGGCATTCGGACAATATAACTCACATTTTACCCACAAATCTAACCCAACTGTCAAATTCAATGCCATTGGTAAGGCCGGAAGTATTCATTCTTCTTCTTCTTCTTCGAGAAACAGCCTGATAATATCCGCCACCTTCTCCGGATACTGGAAGATCAGCCCGTGCCCTCCTCCATTCAGGATGACTGAGCGTGCGTCTTCTATCTGTGACATCAGGATGGAGCTGTTTGAGGGCGGTGTTACAATGTCTCTGTCTCCTGAGATGACAAGGACGGGCGCCGTTATCTGATGAAGCAAAGAGAAAGTTCCCTCCCATGATGACATGGCATCAAACTGGTCTTTTATTGCCTCCTGATCTGAAGGCTCACCGAAGTCCGGGAATCAGCTCATCGGGTCTGGGTGTTTTTTCCGCCATTTTTCAGGAAGCAGGAGTCTTCCCGCCCGCATGATGTACTCCTCCATAGTGGCCGGTGTGGAAGCCATCTCCTCAATAACCCATTGTTTGGGAGGGATAGCCTCTATTCCTCCGCAATGGCTGTTTACCAGTACCAGGCGGTCAGTCAGCTCCGGATGCCGTATGGCGAATTCCTGTGCGATCATGCCGCCCATTGAATACCCCACAATCATAACCGGCCCCTCTGTAATCTCTGAAATTCCCGCAACCAGTTCATTAACCAGCTCATAAAGGTCCCCGGCTGCAAGTGGTATCGTAAACGGAGTATCTGTATTCGCTTCCCCGGCGACCCCGCGAAGGTTGAATCTCACCACCGTGAACGAGGATGCGAGCATGGATATCATACTTGAGGGCCATTCTTCCATGGTCATCCCGTAGCCGTGGACAAAAACAATTACAGGCCCTTCCCCGCAGATGATGTACTGCAGCGGGCTGCCGTCCCCTGTCTGAAAAACACCGGTCCTTTCCATGGTAGTCATTTTGTGTTGAGGAGGATATAGGTTGGTGTCTTTATTAACAGAGCCTGCCCATCCGGTGCTGATCTGGCAGGACAGGCTCTAATGGATGTCCTCCAAAATCTTATCAATTATGAGAGGGATATTTCAAAGTAGATGCCGGGCGGGTCTGAATTTGTCAAGAAAATGATCTACACTGGAAAATTGCCTTGGGATAAATTATGTCAGAACTTCATGAATATCTGAATTTAAAAGAGGCTAAAGCTTCCAATGGAAAAATCGATCTCTACGAGCAAATAACAATAATCAAGGATAGTGCGAAAGACTGGCTGTCCGGCTTGAATAAAAATGGATACGAGCATTCAGAACGGCTGGAAGGTTATCTGGATCTCTTAACAAAAAAGCTTCGTGAGAATGAAAAAATCACTCCTGACGAGGTTTTCATTCTCCTTTGTGCGGTATATATGCACGACATCGGCTACCGCTGTGATGACGGGACAATTAAACCAAAGGGACACCAAAAGCGAAGCCAGAAAATGATTCTCGCAAACCCATCCAAATATCATTTTGGTGACTTTCCCTCTTTCAATAGAAAATATTCCCGAGCTGCGGAGGCTGTCGGCTTAGTTTGTTATGGTCATTCTATGGATGTTCCGCTTGAAGAAATCAACGATGATTTCTCGGATCAGGTTTTTGAAACAGACAGTTTGAATTTACGCAAACTTACCGCACTCCTGCGCATGGCTGATGAAGCCGATGATCCGTACATCCGATCCAGCTCCTCTAATCCCTCGATTCGTGATAAAATCCCGCTCGTAAAAGTCAGCGAAGAAAACATTATATGGTACTGGGACAGAGTTCGGGAGAACGATCCTTTTGTATTTCAGAGGCTTATTGAAGAGAAAAAAATGGTCCTCGAATCTTCAGTAGAGTATCTTAGTGGAATTAAAGCCGGCAGATGGTACATGGTCCTTGATCCACAGGTGACCATGTCCATTCCCTTCATGGCTGAAAAGCCAGTAGAGACCTTTGTTGGACGACAAAACGATTTAGAGAGTCTCCATGAAAAGATTCTGCAAAGGGGTGAAGGTGCTGTCACAGGTGTTTCAGGAGCCGGCGGAATCGGCAAGACTGAATTGGTAAAGTTGTATGCAGAAACCTATAAAGAAAAATATCCCGGCGGTGTGTTCTGGGCATCGTTGAAAGGCAGCACATGGCGAGAAGAGGCGGTAAAACTTATTGCCGCCGTCTCTCACACGGGCAAGACTTCGAAATCGTTTCCTGACGATCAGCGTGCAGTCGAATATATTTTAAAGAACATACTCGTGCGGAAGGATGCCCTCCTGATCATAGATAACGTCGAAGAAGGAGACGATATAATAAAACCCGGCTGTTATGTTCTTGTAACCACACGGAATACGAGTACCTTTGGTTCGGTGCCCAGAGGTACCATTTACAATTTGTCGGGACTGTCGGTTGATGAGGGCAAAAAATTACTTTCCAAGTTTATCGAACCGCAGCGCATAGCTAACGACCCTGGTGGTGCATCAAGGCTTGTAGAGCATTTAGGCGGGATGCCTCTTGCCGTTGATATTGCGGCACAGCATCTTAGTGAGGTCCCTGATCTGAGTTTTCCCGATTACATTGGCAGGATACAGAATAAAATTGACGAATTAAAAATTAAAGATGATCTGGATAAGAATGTACGCCTAACTCTGGAATTGAGTCTGGAACAGTTAGAAAAAATAGAGAATGGGAAAGATTTACTATTGCTTTTTGAAAGTGCCAGTGTCTGTGCAGAGTCAGGATTTACCTCGCTGACGCTTGGTGAGACAGCAGGGGTTGGTGACGGGGACAGGACGAAGATTAAGGAACTTGTAGCAAAACTCTCTCACCGCTCCCTTTTGGAATTTAACGAGGACTCGGTCCGGTACAGCATGCATCCTTTGCTGAGGCAGATAGCGGAAAACAGGCTACACAACAATCCTGACAGGGAAAAAGAGTTTAAAAGAAACCACTGCCTTGTTTTTCTTCATTATCTTGAGGCACATGATGATGAACCTGACGTGTTGGTCCCTGAAAAGGACGGCATCTGGCAGGCATTGATCCAAGCCGGTCAGCTGGATGATGCCGATAGTATGCGCCAGCAGTTTATCGAATTCCTGAGCAAACCGTACTGGAATCTGATCGACAAAGGTCTTTATCAGGAGGCCTTTGCCTATCTGACCAGTATTAACCTGATTAATATTGACTATATTGGAGAAGTAACAGCGTTATCAAGTCTCCTAGACCCTCTGCTTGAGAATCTATCTGAACTTGATCTCTCTTCCCAAGGTTGGGTGCTGACAAGCAAAGGTATAGCATATGTGAATCTTAGCGAGTACTGGAAAGCGATCGGACTGTTTGAAAAGGCACTGGAGATTCACCGCCGGATCAGGGACGTCCGTGGTGCGGGTAATGCCCTCGGCAACATGGGTATAGCATATGTGAATCTTGGGGAGTACAGGAAAGCGATCGGACTGTATAAGAAGGCACTGGAGAAAGCCCTCCAGATCGGGGACGTCCGTGGTGCGGGTAATGCCCTCAACAACATGGGTTTGGCATATGTGTATCTTGGGGAGTACAGGAAAGCGATCGGACTGTATAAGAAGGCTCTGGAGAAAGCCCTCCCGATCGGGGACGGCTGAGGGGAGGGTAATGCCCTCGGCAACATGGGTCTGGCATATGTGAGTCTTGGGGAGTACAGGAAAGCGATTGGACTGTATGAGAAGGCACTGGAGATTGACCGCCGGATCGGGGATGTCCGTGGTGAGGGTGCTGACCTCGGCAACATGGGTTTGGCATATGCGAGTCTTGGCGAGTACAGGAAAGCGATCGGACTGTTTGAGGAACGTCTGGAAATAGCCCTCCGGATCGGGGACGTCTGTGGTGAGGGTAATGCCCTCGGCAACATGGCTTTGGTATATGTGAGTCTTGGGGAGTACAGGAAAGCGATTGGACTGTATGAGGAGGTACTGGAGATTCACCGCCGGATCGGGGACGTCCGTGGTGAGGGTGCTGACCTCGGCAACATGGGTTTGGCATATGCGAATCTTGGCGACAAAGATAGAGCTTATCAGTGCGTGAACGAAGCAAAACAGATCTTCGAAAAAATGGATCTCGAACATATGATCTCCAAACTTGACACTATCAAAAAGATCATTGATAGCAAATTTGAATGATAATTCCTCCAGCCGACAGCCGACAGAATTAACTGGTCAGCGACCGTCGGAGGAGAGAGAGCCGCCACGGGCTGAGATCACGAGGGGCGTGAGGGCGTTTGACTGAATTCCTTTGCTTATTGGGGATATAAATATCCCTCTTTAAATTAATTCTCAATAAGGTAATACATCATGATGACTACCATAAGGGAAATGAAAATCAATGGAGAAACGATAAAACAAGACATTCAAAATATGCAGATTGTTTTTGGTCCACATCATGTATTATCGATTTTTCACGATGAAAATAACGAGCTAATTATTGAGTTAATTCATACACATCACGGATTACGTTTCAAAGCTGCAGATGATATTCCAACTGAATTTGAAAAAGGAATGAACATATTGGAAAACATGTTCCCTGAAAACAGGGTGGATAATATAGTAACTATCATGATGAGCGGAGATCGAGAAGAGCGTATTGCCGAAATAATCAAAGAATACGCTAAAAACGATGTCAACCGGGAATGGTTACTGAATACTCAAACAGATCGCGATAATGTTTTCAAGAATTCATTTCATGCAATTTGCCAATATACAGATGATTTTGACCTCTCCTTATGGTACCTCTCATTCAGCCAGAGCTTTGGCAGAAAGACTGAACCTATGCTTTCCAAAATGAAAGAACTCTGCACGAATTCTGATAAACAGATCATTTCGTTCAATACCGATGTTCCGGAAAAATGCCCGTTTAATAAAAGCAAAAAAGAAAAAATCGAGCAGATATTCAAGATTGACTGTAACCAAACTGCAGACCAAATTAAGAAATCAATTAACAAGTGCTACAATTCAGCAAAATTTCATCAGAGTGATTCATGGTGTAATCTCAAAGTTTATTCATCCTGCCCATATCAATCTGAATGCCCTGTACAAAAGTGGCATGAGATTATCGAGAAGTATCATCTACCTTATCGAAAAGAAAGTCAGATCTTTTTTTACTATGACACACTTTGCCTCTTAAACAATCATAAAATCAAATCTTTCGATGACCTCTTCTCAGCCATTGATGAAATGACTGAGGATAAAAACAAAAAAACGATTATAATTCGTACATTATTGAAACAAATCCGTGGCATAGCAACAAAATCGCTATTGTTTCTGCAGTTAGAGAATATTTACAACAATCGGAATCTTGATTATAGCGAGTTGATATTTGTTGATAGACTGGCTCTCCGGGTTGCAGAGAGAATGAAATTCCCTTATTATGAAAAAGATCTCGTGGATGCCATACGCACATTCGGGGAGAAGTACAACCTGAATTCACGGCAAATTGATTTTGCACTTTGGGAAATGGGTTTCATTTGCACTTCAGATGGCTGTGGTCATGGTAAAAATGGAAAGGAATGCATCTTTAAAGAAGTCTGCACCTGGCAGAATTGAAAGAATGCGAATTTAAAGGAGGGATTGTAATGCGAAACATCAACAAGAACATATTCCTGAACACACTTTTTTGTCCAGCACAGTCACTCAGTTGCTGATCAGTTTAGGTTGGATCAGGGAAGGGAAGTTGGAGAGAGGGCAAGGGAGATCTTCCCTGAAGGAATCCTCATTGATGATGTAAACCCACCCAAAGCCGCAGAGAGACCAAATGGCTTGATGAATGACTCAAAGATATCGGACATATCAGACATTTATCAAAAACAGGAATGAAAGTTCTTAGGGCTTTAATAGACGTATCCATTTTAGTTTTGAGAAATTTGGAGAAGAACCTTAAAAATGAGTTTTAACTAAGAATCCTCATACTGAAAAATAGTCTGACAAACGACTCTGACCAGTTTTAGGTCTTGACTTTAACAGTTTTTCAACATTTTCCTTCAGGACATTCATTCTTTGATTAATTATTATTCTAACAAAATAATCCACCATTAGCGAATAGTTTTCCTGATTTCCATGTTTCAGCGCATCGAGATAGTTTTCCCTTTCCTCTCCTAAAAATAGAACTCTCGGGTATTTATTTTTTGGAAGCATGAAATTTAGAATCTCTCTTCCTACTCGCCCGTTACCATCAGCAAATGGATGTATCATTTCAAAAAAATAATGAAACATAATCGCTTCTTCAAAAGGATGAGAGCCTTCTTTTATTTGGTTATAATAGAATGAAATTATGTGGTTTAATTCATTCTCAATCTCACTAGAAGGAGAGAGAAGTGCATCGCAACCTATTATACCGATATCATCAGTTCTTCTAAAATATCCGGCAGATTCATGGTCAATATTTTGCATGATTAAAGCATGCAGGCTTTTAATAAAATCAATAGATACTTTGCCCTTATAATTCTCTCTGTATTTCCTGACATTTTTGAAGTTTTGAATTTCGTTAATCTCTCTAAGGGTTTTTGTTTTAGGTATGATTCCATGTTCAAGAAGATTTTTGGTCTCATCTAAAGAGCATGTATTACCTTCAATAGAGGTTGTTCCCTGAACATAATGATATTCAAAATTACTTTCATAGACTTCTGCTTCGTTTTTTGATAGAAGTTTGGTGAATATTTTATGTAAATATCTAATTTCTTCAAGTACGTTCGCCAATTCCCGATTTAGGTAGCGTATTTTGTATTGGTCTACACTGAGTTTTCCGACTTTTTTAGCAGCTTTAAGCTCTAAATCGAAAGCAAACATTCTATAGAGTTCAACTGTTTCTTGTGATGGAGGATCTCCACTACATAGGTATTTTTTAACCTTTGATTTTTTACCTCCAAACCAAACATCTTTTACCAAAAAGTACTGTGGTTTGCGATTTTTTGGATAGTTTATTTCAACCCGGTATGGGTTACGTGACATAATAATATATATGGCAGGGTGTGGTATTTATGGTTGTCCGCCAAAACTCCATACCGCCGTAAATAAATGAAAGAGGCTTATTTTAAAAATGGGATGCTGCCCTATTTCCCAACTGCCACCGATGATCCCACTATGCAGAGGATGCACATCTGTTCACTGTCTCAATTACCTGACTCCGGCCATCTGACAGAATGAATCTCTGTATGAAGTATCGACATTGAATCTACAAAATTTTCAAAACCTACTTCTCCATTGGCATATCTTTCATGCCACCTCTCCGGGACCGGGATTTTCTCGTAGAGTTCATCCCTCCCTGCCTCAAGAAGGAGCGGTTCTTTTCCCATAAAAGCGGCAGCAGAGAGTACGGTTCCCTCTGCCTCTGCTGAGAGTTCTTCAATCCACTGGCACCCTTCATGTGATCTCAGCAGGTGATGATCCAGTATCAGTGTCTGTACAGAGTTGGCGAGGGTGAGGGCGTTTTTCCATGCAGATTTACGTTCTTTTGCAGAAATCCGGTTGAGGTATAGAGGAGGGCCTGATGCAATCACGATATCCGGTTCCCATGCCATGATGATTTCTATCGCCTCTGAGTTGAGCATCTGTATATCTGATGCGTGGACAAAGACCTCATTCCCGTCACTGATGCGTGTCATCATCACAGAACCCAGATGTGATTCAGCTGTCCCGTGGGGCACCGGTCTGGAAAAACTCAGTGACAGGTTCTCTGATGAGTTCTGTGATGGGGTTTCTTTTGAGTCCTGCGTTGCGTTCTGCGTTGGATTCAGTGATTGGTGATATGATTGGGCATATGTATTACATGTATCAGATATGTCATACATCCCTTCAACTTCCGGGAGTTCTCTTCCGGTCTGTTCTATAATATCCTGCCTTCGTTTTAGTGAATGTGAGGATATCTGTGCAGTGCCCTTACACCAGAGACTGATGCCATCCAGTGGTGGGATCTCGTTGAGTGGGATCTGATATGGGTTTGCATCTAAAAGAGGGATATGGTCTCCATGATAATGGCTGATAATTATATCTGTTGCTTTAGAAAATTCAGATAAGATCCTCTTTCTCACTGCATCGCCGACTGCCACCTGGCAGGGGTGTGGGAGATGACCGTGACGCAGGTAACCGAGTGCAACGCCAGGATCTATAAGAAATCGCCTCCCTGAGGTTTTTACCACACAGGAGAGACCCCTGACCCCCAGTGATTCGGTGCCTATGATCGAAATCTCCATATATCTCTCCCTCTATCTTCATTCTTATCCTCATCTTTACTTATGTATACCCAGACTCACACCAAAAACTCATATTCATACCAATAACCCATACTCACACTCTCACACTTCCCCGAAACATGACTCTGTCTCTTTTGTGAGAAACATGAGAACAAAGCATATCCCTATGACAATAGCAGCAAGGAAGAACGTGCCGTCAAAACCGTGGATGAGCACTTCCAGTTTAAGATCGGTAGGTGATGCTTCCGTAATGGCATGTTTTGCTGCGAATTTTGTCATTGAACTGACAAACGCAAGCTGGAAGAGTGCAACGCCGATTGTCAGACCCAGGTTCCGTTCTGCGGTGAGTATACTTGATACAATGCCCTTACTCTCTTTTTTTGTCATATTCATAATATCATTTGAATTAGGAGAGATACTGAATCCAAGACCGAACCCGAAGAGCCCGAGTGTGATTATAATGAAGATCTGCGTTGTATCAGTACTGAACTGTGCAAGCATAAGGTACCCGAGAAGTGAAATTGCGATTGCATACAGACAGAGTTTTTTACCACCTGTTTTGTTGTACAGGTTGCCTGCCAGAACACCCGAAATCATCATCGTGACAGAAGGCACTGTCATAAAGAGACCGGCAACAGACGTCTCAAGGCCCTGTACCAGTTCGAGATAGAACGGCAGGATGAAATTTGCACCGCCAAATGCGAGCATCATTAAGAGTGCGACACTGTTTTTGAATGTGAAATCACGGTCTTTAAAGAGGCGTATGTCAAGCAGCGGGTCTCTCGCTTGTTTCTCGTGCCGGATAAATACAGGAATTGCTAAGAGACAGAGGACTGCTGCACCTATCACCTGTGGTGAATTAAAGCCTAACTGAACCCCCATGGATAGTGCGAATATACCTGATGCAATGATCAAAAAGATCAGGAATGAACCCGCCCTGTCAAATGGCAGACTTTCTCCTGAAATTATCCGGGTATCCGGGATCACTTTTATCCCAAGAAGAACTGCAAAAA